>CAZYFT010000013.1:0-17388 GCA_964646575.1 uncultured Candidatus Saccharibacteria bacterium
ACCGCATATCCCAAACCGTGCCTTCGAATTGATTACCAAATGCTAATGATCTACCGCTTCCAGTTTCGGGAGTACCAGAGCCAACCTGCCGCAGCCATCCAGTTGCATCCCAATCTGCAGTGTTATCCGCAGTAACTGTATGAGACTGATTCGCGGTAACCGCAGTAAAGTAAAATGGATTATCGGTAATTTGCCAGCCATCCACGTCCACGCCTGCACCGCTATACTGGCCATTCGGATTGGCATAGCGATCAATCTTATATCCCTGAATGGTATAGAGTGGTGTCGGCGGCGGAGCTGGATCAACCTTAATGAGTAGCGTGAAGAAATCTCCATTTACGCCTCGTGAATATGGGACATCAAAGTAAGGGAATCCATAAGCACTGCCGTGATTGATAGTCATACCTTGACAGAAATAGATACCTTGATGACAGCCGTACACCGATCCCGGGGCATTGGAAAAAGTATAATTTGCCGGAAATCCCTGAAAAGAAAAGCGCCAGGAAGGTCCGTTACAGTCTAGGGCGAAAGCGTCCGACTCATAGCCAAAAACGTTATCCCTACCATTTTCAATTAAATCAGTTACCGTCTGATTGTACCAATTTCCCCCCATAAAAGACCCACCACTGATTCCGGCTTGATCACCTTCAAAAATCCCATCAAAGGGATTACACAAGCTACGGCTTCTATCGGTATTTGCCCTGAGATCTAGTCCAGAGACTGCTTCTTGGGTTACTGAGTTTTCTACGCGAACATAGTAAGTAATCCTGTGGTTAGTACCTGTCAGACAGTTCTCGGCCGCTTGTGCCACATTAACTGCCAAGGACCAGACGGATGCGGCCAGCCTATCAGCATGCCGCTTTAATTCGGTACCTAATGAGAGCTTGATTTTCTTCTGATAGGTATCAATCATTTGTTGGTAACTATCATATTTGCCGGGCTTAATGCTCTCCAGACGAAATATTGCATAATAACCCGTACTCGACCTGAAAACAGGCGTATAGTCACCAGCCTTGGAAAGCTTCTGTAGCTGAGGATAGTTACTCTCACCTTCATTTGCGTACTCCTTAAACCGGGCACCAGTATCTCTGGCTTCTAATAAGTTCTGGTAGAGATTAAATGATGATAAAAATCCATCATCACGACGATCTACTGCCACCATCTCTTCGGGGGTAAGCAAGTAGCTGCTGTCAGACTTCTTAGCAATCTCTTCCTTTGAAGCGCTCGCCTTATAGAGTGGCAGGAAGTCGGTTTCGAATCGCGACTTTATACGGTTTTCTGCAGCTTCATCCGTTTTTTCATCGTTCCTTTGGTAAAAATAATCCCAGCGAATTGTAAGGGCACTGTACTCACGCTGAGTGATTATCTTATCTTTCAACTTTGCCTCGAGACAATCGCTTTGGTCCTGAAAATCTACCACTTCCCGCGGCCTACCTGCCTGCTCGTTTAAGATATAGTATTGCTCTACGTTGATTTTTTCAGATACTTTACGCTGGGAGCGAAGATAGCTTATTACATCAACCTTACTGCACGTAACGCCAGTTTCTTGTGCATATTCTTGCAATGCCGCCCAAATCGCAACCTTCTTTTCGGTTTCATCGGTAGGATTTATCTGAGATTTTTCTTTTTGGGCCTTCTGCTCTAGAGATTTCTTAATATCTTCCGTCAGCTGCTTGGTGACTTTTATGTCATCATCTTTACCGCCAACATAGGCATATTCTTCATACTTTACCGAGTCTGAATTACTATAAAACAAGTACCCTGCTCCGACAAGGAACACCAGTAGACCCACTAGCAAGCCACCAAAAATAACCCTGCGCTTCGATTTGGCCTGCGCTTCTTTTCTCGCTTCTACTGTTGCTTGTGCCTTCTCAAGAACCTTCGAGGCATCAACACCGCGTGGCACAACAGACGTAGACTCAGCTGCTGCTGAGTCATTTTTCCGCTGAGAAAGTGGATCTAATGACTTTGGACTCATATATACAAACAATCAACTCGTTTTAAAACGCTTATGTCTATCGTACCTGAGCCCCCAGGACTCTTCAAGGTATAAGCTGGAGAATATTGTCTAGAAACGCGGATCGGCGTTGTCTGTAACGTAGCGAGCCTGTGAAAAATCAGGTTTTGTGAGATGCTCAAATCCAGGAGGTGGAGCAATAAGCATGAGGCCGTTAAAGATTACGTCTTCCGCTGGCTTACCAAAGTACAAACTGCGTCGTGGGTCGTAGTCAAAATCTGTGCTAAACTGCGCTCGACCAGTACGTGATTGTATACCTGGGAAATCTACAAAGTTTCTACCAAACATGAATCCACCCTTTGAAGCCATTACGCCACGTACCGAAAGCTGGTTTTTACATCGAGCTGCCTGGGAGTTTTGTTGAACATTGCCACCCGATAGTGTTTCACTCTTAAATCCGTTTGAGGTCAGCGGATTGTCATTACCTGTTGCGCCTGGGCTGTATAGCTCTTCACAAGTGCGGATCTTACCGCTGGCATACAAGGATGCATCAATTCTCGTAACATCTTTGTCGATAATAATATCACCCTTCACTAGAATCCCCAGGTTCGGCAATGCATTGAGGCCAACCAAATCGTCACGATTAAACGTAGCATCCTTCGGCGTGTTTACAACGTTAGCGTTAAGGTAGAGATTGCCATCCACGATGATGGTCATACGTCCAGTTGGCTGGAAGAGTGCTGGTGTAGAAGCAGGGCTTGGGTTCACAGTGGTCCCAAGTGTAAGATAGCCAGCTCGAGCTACCGTCAGCTTAGTAATTTCCGGACATACACTCGACATTGCCGGCAAATTCTGACCATTGTAGTTTCTATCTAGTCCTTTCTTATATCGAGCTGACCCACTCGTTGCAGGACCAGCAGCCGGACAGTCATCAGGAGCCTCATCCCAGGCATCTTCTGCATTTCTATAAACTACTTCTTGGGTAGGATTCAAGGCACTCAGCGCATCGGCAAGGCCAGACCGGAGATTAAATTTATACTGATCAAAGTCGCACCCATCTGGATAGAATGAAGTGCCATCAGCCCCATCTCTACCTAAGACATAGGCATTCGTACTGCAGAACGGACCATTGCCTGCAACATGCGACATGACAAGATATGTCACTTCAAGATTTAAATCATCTCGCTGCCCATCAACCGGTGGTGCGGGCACTGCATTCGCATCACGACGACCACCCAAATTACCACTAGTAGCACTGAGTGCTTCTTGGCCCTGGATTTTACCAATAGCACTCACATTTCCGTTTTGGGTACGCAGCCATGGGCCGTATGACGAAAGTACCCTAATAGAAGTTCCGCAGGTACCGCCAAATGCAATTGGCGCGCTACCATCACTCGGTACAAATTCCATGGTAAACACCAAGGGTGTCGAAGCATCAGATGGGGCTTTAATCAGTGTTAATGAAGGAGCAAACTCTAAACTATCGACAGTGCCACTTGCAGCCGGAGTTGGATATATCCTTCCAGAAACTGCACTTGAGTTAATTTCCCAGAACTCTCGCGACTCCGCTGTCAGCCCCAGACGATACGACCCACTCGGATAAGTTGCCCATATCGCTTGTCCATTATTCTGCATACCAACTTTTATATTTCCTTCACTATCGCCCGTACTCAGGGTTGCGCGGCCATTCGGGAAAATTGTTGCGAGGTTATTACTGACACACTGAGCATTCCGTGTGCACACCAAAGTTCCGGTACCATTTGTGCCAACCCCAATATCCACACCATCAACAATCAAGCGAACTTGCACAGTTCTAGCAATGCCATCCTTATAACTCTCAGGGACAATAAAGTTAAAATTTCTCCCTTGCAAAATCCGCTGACCAGAACCATCCGTCAAGTCAGATCCAGCAATACTGACATAAACTTCGATTTCTGATGATCCACCTCCATTAATAACTCCCGAAATCCTGCCACACGTCACTGTAAGATTAACAGTTGGAGCAGCCCTATATATCCAATTAATCATAATTGTCGATCCGTCACCAGTACTTCCAGAGACATAATTATATGCTGTCGAAAAATTAATTGTTGGGTCACTTCCAACAGTATATCCAAGTACATCATAACCTGGTTCGGGGTCTGGCGTAATACTATGAGGACGATCTGCTCGCAAACCACTTAGACTATAAGGTTGGCCATTATTAGAAACGCCATCAACAGTATCGGTGATAGTATTATCTCTATAGGGGCCCGTGCGTGTGCCGTTTTCTTCTTGCTTAAATCCACTCACGGTCATGGTTGGTGGTGTACAGCTAGATGTACAGGTTGGATTAGGTGGCTCCTTGCGCATAAACACCTCTATCGCGTAACCAGAGGCACCATTAGCGATATTGTGATATAAGTCAGAAGGAATCCTATACGTACCTGCATTAGATGAAGCACGTTGCTGAGCGAAAATACCTCCAGCAGTCTGAAGCCAGACTCTAAACTGACTTGCATCACTATAATTCACAGGTTCATAGCCATAAACCTTATTAAAGCTAAATCGCCAAGCCGTGAAACAACTTAAATTAAAATTCCATGGATTTATATGATGATCATAAACATCATAGTTTAAAAATCCTGCCCAATAACCAATGTTCATCACGCCAAAAGCATTGTTTATAGCCGGCGGCTCATCAGAACAAGGACTCTGCACATCTCCCGTACTTGTGACACCTAGAGTCGCCACTGCAGCCCCCTTATTATCACGCATCTGCTGCAATGGAATCAGTTGGTGCGTATCATAATCCCTATAATGTATGCCCATTGGTAAGGAATGCACTCCAGTAAAGCAATTCACATTACCTGCCGCTTCAGCAGAAGACACCATAGCATTACGTAGGCCGTCAAGCGGATTAGCTTGACTTATATTATTGAGATCAATCTTTGGGCTAGTCTCAGATTCGTTACCAGGGATAGAGTAATATTCGTTACTATATCGACCAGAGTTAAGCAACGATTGAATAATTTCATCAACAGATCCGTACTGCCCTTGCGATTTTGCTGTTGCTCGATAGATCGCAAAATATCCAACATTCGATTTAAAAACCGGCGTATGTTCACCTACAGTCAACTTATTAATATAATCAATATCTCGTTCACCTTCGGGGTACTGCTGGAACTTTGCATACGTAGCCTCATTCATCTTTGGGTACACCATAGTGCGAACATAAGGACTACCAGGGCTCTTCATCTTCTCATCGAATTCAGCATCAGAGGTATATTGACTAATATCAGCTGCCTTTAAAATTTCCTCTTGTGAAGCCCCTCGCTCAAATAACGGCAAAAAATCCCGTTCTAAACGAGCTTTGGCCTCTCGCTCGTAAGCCTCTCTCTCACTACCCACTGTATTTGCAGCTAACTGATCCCAACGAATATACACCGCAAATACATCTGTTCCACCAACCACTTTAGCAGCCAACGCATCACGCAGATACTCTGAACATTCTTTTAGAAAAGTTACTTCTGTGCTCCAACCATACTCTTGAAGTAAGTAAGCATAATATGCATCTTTTCCACCACGATCGGCATAACGCTGCTGCAATCTAGTATCTACAATTTCCTGGGTACAAGTAATCTCTTGTTGTCTCGCCGCTGATTTAAGCGCCAAGTATTCTAATACATCTTTTGAAGCCTGTTTTGCAACTTTTGAGCTTGGATCTGGTGATTTCTGTTTCTTGTTAAATCCTTCATAGGCCTGTTTAACTGCATCATATTCCTCAAGCTTTGCAATCTCATCACCAACTTCGGCAAAATTCCCAGCAGCTGGCTTTGGCTTACCTATAGAATTAATCAAATTAGTACCATGGAGTACCCAAATAGTCGCAATCGAGATGAGAGCAAACACTCCAACCAGTCCTGCAAAAATAACTACTTTCTTTTTATTTACTGGCTTCTTCGGCTGCTGCGGTTTGCCAACGCTAGACTCAATCTTCTTTGGCGGTTCATAGTTTTTTGGCTTAATCGCTTCACCAGCCTGAGTCGGCGCACCCTTCGGACGCACAACCTCACCCGCCTTGTGTTCAGCGACTGGCTTCACTTGTTTTTTATCTGGCCGAGGGCCAATGCTATCGATGGATTTTGGCATTGAATAATAATTCCACGTGGTTTTTCAAAAACTTAAACGCTTACGCTCTATGCTACCGTTTGTAACACTGGAGCGCAAGCGTTTTTACCTGATATAATATATGCATGAGTCTTTCTCTCGGCATCGTCGGCTTGCCAAACGTTGGTAAGTCGACACTTTTTAACGCGCTCACCAAGTCTGATATCTTGGCGGCCAATTATCCGTTTGCCACCATTGAACCAAACGTTGGCATCGTGCCGCTTCCAGACAAGCGCTTAGACGAACTGGCACGCGTAGCTAACACTGCAAAGATAATCCCGGCGCCAGTCACCTTCACCGACATTGCCGGCATTGTAAAGGGCGCCGCCGAAGGTGCCGGCCTCGGTAATAAATTCCTCGCCCACATTCGCGAGTGCGCCGCCATTGTCCAGGTCGTTCGTGCGTTCGAATCTGGCGATATTATGCATGTTGATGACACAATCGACCCAGCGCGCGATATTGAAACCATTAAAACCGAGCTTATTCTGGCCGACCTCGCCACCATCGACAAAGTACTGCCCCGCCTAGAAAAAGAGGCCAAAACTTCCGCCGATACACGAACTGCCGTCGCCGACCTCACCAAAGCTCGGGCGGCACTCGATGCTGGAACTCTTGCTATAAGCTTGTATCCCGAGGAGGTACCACAAAGTATTCGCGAATTGCAGCTCCTAACCGCAAAGCCTTTCATCTACGTGTTTAATGTCGATGAGGCCGGCTTGGCCGATAAAGACCTGCATGAAAAACTTCGTGCCAGCGTCGCCCCACTCCCAGCCCTGGTACTTTGCGCCGAACTTGAAGCCCAACTTAAAGACATGTCAGACGCTGAAGCGTCCGAACTACTCACCGAATACGGGCAAGAGGAATCTGGCCTTGCCTCGTTGGCTCATCTTGGTTTTTCCACGCTCGGCTTACAAACATACTTCACAGCTGGTGAAAAAGAAGCCCGTGCTTGGGTAATTCCGCAAGGCGCAACTGCGCCCGAAGCTGCTGGCGTAATTCATACAGATTTTGAAAAAGGCTTCATTAAGGCAGAGATTGTAAGTTGCGGAGATTTTATTGAATGTGGTGGCTGGGCTGGGGCCCGCACCGCCGGCAAAGTTCGGCTCGAAGGCCGTGATTACATCATGCAAGACGGTGATGTGGTGCTGTTTAAATTCAATGTGTAAATAAAAACCACCGACTTATGCGTCGATGGCAGTAGCGCTATGGCAGCCAAAGCTGTGGCACACGACCCTGCAAAGCCAGCTGGATGCCAGCATACTGGTTGGGCAACAGCCGTCTTGAGTGGTCTTCACGCAAGTGATGATGACCAAACTCCTCGTCCTTGAATGAGATGTCAAACATCTCGAAAGAATTCGCATAGCGTGGGCGAACGTGCCAATGGACGTGCGGATGCCAGGCTTTCGGATTGTCTCGCGGGCGATACGCGTTGTTCATCAACGCCGCCCAAGTCAGATGTGTTGCACCCAAAGCAGACTCTACGGCTGGCTCAAACCACTTAATGATCTGGTGAAGCTCTTGCCATTCCGCATAGTCCAGCTGCGAAAGTTCTCGCACGTGCCGTAAGGTGGTGACAAATACGCGACCCGGATAGAACTGATCTGGCGCAAGCGTGATACGCCAACTGGTGCTCTGCGCAATGATGTAGTCGTTCTCAGGTGGATTGAGCAGGATTCCGCACACTTCACAGCCAGACTGCAGCAGATGTAGATTCGTATCCAAGGTTCTCTCCTCTTCTAGAAGAACCTGGATATTTTACAATAAAACTAGATGTTTTTCAATATTACTTAACGCGTTCGAGATACGCGCCGTTGCGCGTATCAACTTTCACCATGTCACCTGCTTTAATAAAAAGCGGAGCTTGCACCTCGATACCAGTTTCGAGCTTTACGGCCTTGGTCGCGCCAGCAGCTGAATTGCCTTTATCGGAGCCTGGAGCTTCCACTACTTTGAGTGGAACATTCTTTGGCCACTCAAACCCAATCACTTGCCCATGAAACAGATATCCTTCAATCTCGCCGCCCTCCAAAATATACTTCGGCAGATCTTCATCAACACTTTTTGCAACCTCATAGGTTTCGTAGCTTTCAAGATCCATTAAGCTGTGCACATCGCCTTGCGTATATAGGTATTGAAGTTTTTGGCGCTGCACATCCGCAGGCTTCACTCGCTCATCATTGCGAAATGTACGATCAATCACGCCGCCAGTGATGAGGTTTTTGAGCTTAGTATTCACAATCGAACCACCTCGCCCCATCTGCTTTTGCGCGTAATCGACAACCTTATAAGGTGCGCCATCAATCTCGACGAGCGTTTCTTTTCTTAAGTCTGTTGGTCCGTACATATGCAAATTTTCTCCATATTATTTTGTGGAGACGTGTTTCTGAGTGAGCAGCTGCTAGGCGAAGTTGAGTCTCGCAGCGAGGCGTACTAATACGTACGTCGAGCGAGGCACAAAATTCAACGCAGCAGATGCCGCTCAAAACGCGTCGAATTTTATTTAACGACGAATGGTAACAAAGCCATATGCCGCGCACGCTTCAAAGCCTTTGCGAGCATACGCTGATGCTTCATCGAAGCGCCGGTGCGCTTGCGGTTTTCAATCTTTCCTACACTAGAAACGTAGCGCTGCAAAAACTTTACGTCTTTGTAGTCGATAACCGCTACTTGCTCTGCGTAAAAACGATTTTGTTTACGAAATTCTGCCATGTTTTCTCCTTAAAATGGGATGTCATCAAGATTAATGTCGTCACCAGGCATCTCCTGAACTTCAGGATCATCAGATTTTTTTGCTGAAGATGCTGCTGGGGCTCCACCCTCTCCCGGGCCAGCACTGAGGAAGTTAATGTCAGTCGCAACAATTTCTGTGCGCTGCTTCTTTACTCCATCAGCTTCCCAAGAGCGCGTTTGCAAGCGACCAACCACCAAAACCTTACGACCTTTTGAGAGGTAGTTAGAAACCAGCTCGCCCAACTTACCCCAAGCAACAACATCATGAAACTCAACGGCGTCTTTTTTGTCTCCACTTTGTGGATCCTGCCAACTGCGATTCGTTGCAACTGCAAAGCTCGCTACCGACTGACCTGATGGAGTCTGTCGAAGTTCTGGGTCGCGCGTGAGGTTACCCATGATAATTGCTTGGTTAAAATCTTTTGCCATCCCTATCTCCTTAACGCTTAAATTTATTCAGTCTCTGGTTTTTCTACTGGCTTTTTGGTGCTATTTTTTGCGCCCTTATTCACTGGACGAACGTCTTCAAGAGACACCACGATATAACGAATTACTTCAGAAGTAATTCGCAAAGTGCTATCTAGCTCCTGAACTTTAGCGGGATCAAGAGTAACCTGGAAAAATACGTAGATTCCCCAGTCCTGCTTCTTAATGCGGTAAGCGAGCTTGCGCTTGCCCCAATTATCTTTATTATCAATTTTTCCGCCAAGGCCGGTAATAATTCCTTCAACCTTACTGATGGCTCGATCGAGATCAATCTCGAGATCGGGGTGTAGGATAACACCTACTTCGTATTGTCGCATAGACATCCTTTCTTTGGTTCACCCGCGCTAGCGGGGTTCGCTGACGTTAGTGGTGCGTAAGCAATCTTATGCGTCAACAAAAAGGTTATTTGTTGTAAACACCGTAATTCTACCGAAAATACCAGAATAAATCAAGGGTTAGGCGTATAATGCAAGTGATGAAAAAACAACCACTCGGCCAGCAAATTCTTCTGTCCCAACTTAAGGGCATGATTATCTTTGATCGACACGACTTACGTCCCCTGGGATTAATCGAAAGCGTGATATTTAGAAGCAAAAATCTCCAAGTAGCGTTTTTGCAATGCTTGTCGGGCGGGAGCACAAATTACATCCGCGCAGATCAAACGGCCGTGGTAAAAAATCTCCTGACAATACCAGGTGCGGAATGCTTTGGAGAAAAAGAAGACTTTATACGCGAAAAAACTACGTTTGAACAAGACTGCCGCCTACTCGACTACAAAGTATGCGACATGAGTGGAAAAAAATTGGGCAATATCGAGGACTGCAGCATTAAGCTCCCCCTCATGAATGCAGACCGGCTATATGTACGACGCCCTCTTTTAAAAAGTCTTCATCAAGGTTCGCTAATTCTTCCGACTACAGCGATACAAGATATTCAGCCGGATAAAAAATTACTAGTTGTGCAATCCGAGGTAGCTGCCCAAAAGAAGGCCGCTATTAAGCCTCTCGCAGCATAGCAACTGGCATGTTCGGTAAATTTTTGCTTGCGCTCACCCTATCAGAAGACTAGCATAAGAAGTACTAAAGAGGTTTAAGATTTTGCTCATCGTTGCTGGCCTTTGGGTACTCGCTATCGCAATTTGCATCCGTGCTGTTCTCGTTTCTCGATAAATCCTTGACGATACTTGTGAATTCTAAGACGAGCGTTCACTGTCCAAATGAGGCTTTACTTGTGAATAAGTGAATCCCCTACCTACCAAATAGCGCATCATCTGTTCGCGATCGTACTTACGGTGGCGATTTTTCTTTGCGATGAGCTCCTGTATTGTAGAATCTACCCCCTGATCGCTCACCACTGCACGAATGGTATCTTTTGAAATGCCTTTTCTTAAGAGTTCACTTTCAATCGCAAATGGAGATTTAAGCATATCGCGCCGCATATCCGCCCAACGCCGAGCAAAATCTTCGTCGTTCAAATACCCCTCTTCGGTGAGTCGTTGCACAATGTCGTCTATCGAAGCATCAAAGCCCTTTCTCTTCAGGTAATCACGCATCTCTCCCGTCGAACGGATACGCAGGGCTAAGTATCGTATTGCTGCATTATATGCCTTGCTAGTCTCGGCTTCTGCGCGCAGCTGCTGCAACTGCTCGACACTAAGCTCCTGTCCTTTGCGCAGCCGCCATGAAGCCACTTGGTTGAGACTTAAGCCGCACAAGAATTCTTCATCCACATAGAGATTTATAAATTCACCTTTTTTCTGGCTTGTAAGCTTGGTTACAATTGGCACCGCTTAACCTCTATCTTGAGAACTAGAAGCTATTTACCCTCTTCTGGCTCAGCTTCCTGGCCACCACCAGCTGAACGCTCACGAATTTTTGCATCAAGTTCATCCATTACTTCTGGGTGGGCTTTCAAAAACTGCTTTGCAGCTTCTCTACCCTGTCCAATTTTATCTTCCTTGTATGAGAACCAAGCACCAGCCTTCTTCACAAGCTCATATTTCACGGCCAAATCTATCAGATCCCCCGGTCGCGAGATACCCTCATTAAACATAATGTCGAACTCTGCGATTTTGAATGGCGCTGCGATTTTATTTTTCACCACCTTTACCTTTACGTGGTTCCCGATACTCTGATCACCTTCCTTAAGCTGTTCGGTGCGACGAATATCTAAGCGTACTGAGGAATAATACTTCAAGGCATTACCGCCGGCAGTAACTTCTGGGTTGCCAAACATTACGCCAATCTTCATACGTAACTGATTAATGAAAATTACCGAACACTTTGTCTTACTGACAATTCCTGTAAGCTTACGCAGTGCCTGACTCATAAGACGGGCCTGCAAGCCCATGTGAGCATCCCCCATCTCTCCCTCAATTTCTGCTCGTGGCACCAGTGCAGCTACGGAGTCCACAATTACCGTATCAACTGCACCCGAGCGAACCAGGGTTTCAGTAATTTCGAGCGCCTGCTCACCAGTATCTGGCTGTGAAATAAGAAGATCATTCAAGTTTACACCAATCTTGGCTGCGTACTCCGGATCCAAGGCGTGCTCAGCATCAACAAAGGCAGCGAGTCCGCCTCGCTTCTGCACTTCGGCAACCGCATGCAAAGCTAAAGTTGTCTTACCGCTCGACTCTGGGCCATAAATTTCTATAATTCGCCCCTTAGGAAAGCCTCCGCCCAAAGCCAAATCTAACGCTAGACTGCCGGTAGGGATCGTCTCGACATGAGCCTTCATCCCCTCGCCTAACTTCATAATTGAACCGGCACCAAACTGCCGCTCTATTTGCTCTACCGCCAATTCAACTGCCTTCAAACGAGCATTTCGCTCCGACGCCGACTGTTTTGATGAATCCTTCACTGCTACTCCTTTATCTGACTTCGTTGTTACGGCTGGCATTACAGCACTCCTCCTATCTTATATACTCATGTTCTGCAATCATAGTACCGAACATAATACGTACAGGTCAAGAGTTTTTCGTAATGCTTTTCGGTTTTTCTTCTTGCCTACCTGAAATTTTCAAAACTCACAGCAAATGGCAATTCCTCTCCGCGCAGCGTCTGCATGACCGCCTGCAATTCATCTCGGCTAGCACTTACCACTCGAATTGCGTCCCCCTGAATCGAACTCTTCACCTTAGGATGCTTCTCGCGAATAATCTTCGAAACCTGTTTAGCTTTTTCCTGATCAAGCCCCTGCTTTAGTGTAAGCGTCCATTTATAATCCATACCGCTCTGGGTGATTTCCTGACTACTATCAAGAAATTTAAGATCCACCGACCGGCGAACAAATTTTGACTCAATCACGTCTTTCATGGCCTTAAGTTTAAGCTCTGAATTTGACTTCAGTCGCAGCTCAGACTTATCTCGGTCAAACTCTATCTCGGAGCCCGTACCCTGAAAATCATAGCGAGTAGAAAGCTCTCGTTTCACCTGATCAACAATATTAATCATATCAGCCACATCATATTTACTTACCACATCCAGTGATGCATCTTTTGCCATAGTCTCCTCCTACTTTGTGTCGCGACGTAATTCTATACCGCGCTTTACTTCGCCAGGCGCACCCAGCAAACCCAAGTCCTTATTCTGCACCACTGCGTTGGTGAGCACAACCCGTGTGACCCCAGCATTACCCGTAGCAAGTGTCAGCACGTCCGCCGCCGAAAAAGTTTGCGAGGTCCCAGCAAGCATTGTGCCCCGAAAAATCTCCTTACCATCGGCCTCCACGACAAGCCACGTAGCCGCATCCGTCATACTTACAGCTGCCTGCACCGTGCCGGTCTCAGCAGTTGGCGAAGGACTGAGTGCCGGTGTGGCGGCAGGTGTTGGCGTTGCTTCTTGCAGGGTTGCGGTAATTATATAGGTTTCAGTCACACTCTTACCTAAGCGATTCGTGGCAGTCAGCTTTATTTCATTCCGACCGTCTGTTAAAGCAATACGCTCTCGAAATGTTCCATCTGCCGCCACAAGCACCGGCGAGTCATTAATCGTAAGATCCGCTCCCCCTTCAACTTTGCCCGAGACATAGCCAAAATTCGTCGACACACTTCGAGCCTCATCTTGTGAAACCGCTAGCTTTGGCGGAGCTGAAAGCACAATTACCTGCCACACAATGTAGCCAACCACCAACGCTACTACAGCTGCGACAGACAAAAGCGCAAACGTTTTTGGCGTAACTACCATACGCGCCGATTTAATCGGTTTCACACCAAGCTGTACATCACGACCACGCTGACTCTGGCGTTTCATTTCTCGGGCACCAGCACGCTCTTGTTCGTACAGCTTAATAATCGGCTTGGTTTCAAGCCCTAAAAAATCTGCATAATTTTTTACATAGCCCTTGGTGTAAACATCGTCTTTTAAGACGTCATATTCGCTAGCTTCAAGGGCCTCGATATAGCGCGCTCGAATTCGCGTAGCTTGCTCAGCCTCAGAGATAGATATGTCTAAACTTTCGCGGCGGCGCTTCAGGATTGAAGCGAGGGTTTGCACTTTAGACTTAGTGGTTTTAGGGCGAGCTTGTTCATTCATCCGCGCTCACGTTCTCCCCTGAGTTTTCCTGAAAACCACCGTCAGCAGCTGGGCCGGTATCAATAGACGACATCAATACAGCGCGTGGCTTCGCACCATCTGCCGGACCAATTACGCCATTCTCTTCAAGCATATCCATTAACCGAGCCGCGCGTGAGTAGCCAACCTTAAAACGTCGCTGTAAGAGCGAAGCTGATGCCTTGCCGCTCTGCACGACAAAAGCTACAACCTCATCGTATAGATCATCATCACCAGATCCACCGTCACCAGAGGTCATCACACCACGGGCACCAATTTTAACCGCTTGTGCTAGTACTTCCTCGTTATATTGTGGCGCACGTTCATCACGCAAGAATTGCATTACTGCCGATACTTCCTCACCCGTAATAAGCACACCTTGGGCGCGTTTTGGCTTCATAAATTCTGGTGAAGAAAAGAGCATATCGCCTTTTCCAAGGAGCTTTTCGGCACCGCTCTGATCTAAAATGGTACGACTATCAATCTGGCTAGCCGTTGTAAGCGCCACACGAGCTGGCAAGTTAGCCTTAATAAGACCAGTCACCACTCCAACACTCGGACGCTGCGTAGCAAGTACAAGGTGAATGCCAACCGCACGCGCCATCTGAGCAATTCGTACAATCAAGGTCTCAACATCCTTGCCGGCCACCACCATGAGGTCGGCGAACTCATCCAAGACGATTACGATGTATGGCATACCATCGACGCCTTTTTGCTGGTTATACTCACCGATATCGCGCTTACCATGGTCGGCCAGCAAATTAAGCCGGCGCTCCATCTCGGCAACTGCCCACTTCATGGCGCTAATTGCCTTCTCATGATCAGTAATCACCGGCGTTAAGAGATGCGGAATATCATTATATGGAGTAAGTTCTACGCGCTTTGGGTCTACCAATATGAGTCGCAACTGAGCTGGTGAATTACGGTATAAGAAAGAAGTCAGCATAGTATTAATCATCACCGACTTACCAGCTTTTGTGGCACCCGCAACCAAAAGGTGTGGCATGCTCGCCAAATCTCCAGTTAAAATGTCGCCAGCCACATCGCGCCCCAGCACAAATTCCAAGCGGCTCAGCTTGGTTTGCATTTCCTTGCTTTCCAGAATATCGCGCAAGCGAACTTGAGCGCTCTTCTCGTTTGGCACTTCAATACCTACAAGATCTGTTCCCGCAATTGGTGCTTCAATACGAATATGCGGAGCTTTCAGGGCCAAAGCTAAGTTTCGGTCTAAGGCCGTAATTTTATTGAGCTTCACTCCGGTTGATGGCTTTAATGTGTATTGTGCTACGGTTGGGCCAACATTAACCCCAACCATTGCTACTTCGATACCAAAATCCTGGAAAGTTTTCTGGATAATATTGGCTTTCTCTTTTTCATTACCAGCATCGGCTTTTGTAGACATCCCCTTTAAGAGATCAAGCGGTGGATATTTCCAATCCTTATCAAGGGTGGCAGTCATGGCGGCCTTCGGACCAGGCTTAGCCTTAGGCTCTTCTTCTCCAACTGTGCCGCGGAAAGGCAGCTTATTATTCACCGCAAAACCTGGCTGCTTAACCTCCAACTTATTCTCGTCTGCTTTCTTCTCGCGACCAAAAAGCTTGCGGGCCAAGTCGGCAAGACGCACACCAGTAGCAATTACAATCACAACCAGCTCAACAAGTACCAAGAGGAAAATGGCCAACGGAGTTGTGAGGAGTGGATGCAAAATCATCCACAAAGCGTAGCCGATGAAACCACCCTGATTTGGGAGTTCGCTTAACGTCGTGCCCTCACCAGCGAGCGAGAACTGCAAGATGCCAGCGAGCACTATAAAGAAGGCGATCAACCCGAAGTAATTCTGCCCCTTAAGTTCGAACCGCTTTGGCAAAAAGAGCAAAATAGCCAAGCCAAAAAATGCTGCTGGAACCAGATACGCAGCCTGCCCGATAAGACTCTTTACTGCTTGCATAAATGAAGTACCGAGCGAACCAGCACCGCCAAAGAATGCCACGATGAGCAGCACACCTAATCCAATTAAAATGATTGCAGCAATATCTTGTTTTGCAGCTTTAGACAGAAGTGGCTTTTTTTCAACAACTTCTTGTTTTTTGCGAGTATTTGGTCGGGCTGACTTCTTGCGTCCGCCTTTTTTTGAACCGGTTGCCATATCTTTTTATTATGCCTCGCTTTAGCACTAAACGCCAGATAGTTTATAGAGAAAAACACGAGAGTTCTCTAGCGTATTTCTCACCCTCTCGTCTGCATCTATTATAACATAGTCGGACAATAAAATAAAGAGTTGTCAAATATGGCCGTATGAAAGTTATGCTTGGAGGATTCACTCGCGGTATCGTACAGTAAAACTGCAAACGCACCTCGACGAGAAGAAAGTTGTACACCGTGACAGAACGAGTGGTTATCGCCATCGACGGTCCGGCCGGCAGTGGCAAATCCACCGCTGCGCGCTTGCTCGCCGAAACCTTTGAATACGTCGCCCTCGATTCGGGCAGCGTATACCGCATCATCACCATCGCAATGCTCAGAAATGGCATGACGCCGGGCGACAACTTCGCCAATTGGTTCGTGAGCCTGGGAACAGATGTGGTCACCCTGACGGATGGCCGGGCCACCCACCTGTTTGGCCGTGAGGTGAGCGAAGAAGAGCTCAAGGCACCTGAAGTGCATGCCTGTGTCTCGCAAGTCAGTGAGCATCCAGGCGTTCGCGAATTCGTGAATGCCAAGCTCCGCGAGTACGCCGAGCAATGCGAGAGCGGAATCGTCTGCGATGGCCGGGACGCCGGAACAGTGATTTTTCCAGGTGCAGACGTCAAGATCTACCTCACCGCACGCCTCATCATTCGCGCCCGAAGGATCGGCCTTCCTCAGTCTGCAGTACAGGCAAGAGATGAGAATGATCACAAGAAAGCTTTCGGACCACTGCCGCGCTGGCAGGAGGCAAAGCAACTTGGCTACAAAATCGTTCAAACAGACGCCAAAGAGCCGAGCTTGGTCTTAGCCGTGATGTGTCGACACGTTGAACGCACCCTCTCCCAGCTCTAGAGCTGGGAGTTATTTTTTGACATCATACAGACTAATACCAATACCAGACTGGGCTAACCGAGAAATAAAGTCATGAAATACTTGTTGGTGTTCGGTGCCAGCATTTATATATGACCAGTCCGTTGCCTCCGCAACCTTTGATTTGTCTTCGGCAAATACATTCACCCACACACTATAACCCGCCTCTTGTGCACGCTTAACCTCGTTGATAATACCGTAACTAACATCTTTACGCTTCGCCGCGGATATTGTCACGCGTTTTTCATCGTCTTGCGCATATTTTGTGACATACGTACCCGTATTAAACCAGATCTCTTTTATCTGCAGTTTACGCGCAGCTTCGATTGCTAGCTGACGATTGAGAAACTCTCTAGCATCAAATATGCCATTGCCACTCAGATTTCAAGGATAAGTTTTACACCTCAATTACGACTGGGAGAATGATTGGGTTCCGTTTGGTTACCTTAAATAGGT
>CAZYFT010000014.1:0-17385 GCA_964646575.1 uncultured Candidatus Saccharibacteria bacterium
TATCACTCAAACCCACAATCAGCAGCAGAATACTACTATTATACAATAACTCCACACCAATTCGAACAGCCGCATGACCAATCTGCACTGCTAACACCTCGGCCGGCAATGTTGCGTAGAGAAAAATGTTAAAAATTATCGTAGCGCTCATTATCAGTGCTAACTGAAAAGACCACTTATTTGCATCTCGCCCCTCCCGAAACACTAACCTCGAGGCCAGCATCACAAGAAATAGGCCAAGCAGCGTCAGGCCAGTAGGCAACACACTCCCAACCTCCAAAATCGCACCCATTAGCACAATCAATAGCGTCATCGAAACATAATCCAGCTTGGGCGCATACCAAACTACAAAAATAAGTGCCAGATTTGGAATTACCCAGCTAGAACCGGCTGCGTGCAATCCAACCTGCAGCAAGCTGATGAGAATTGCCAGTACTGCAATGCGTGGCCTCAAGTAACTACCCCTTTACCACAAACACAAGTTCCAGGCGCTGAGTATCGACAAGCGGCTTCACGTTTGCCGCCTGAAATATTTCATTATCACTTCTATCAATTGACTCAATTGTGCCGATAGGTAAGCCTTTAGGAACCCGATCACTTCCGGCACTCATAACATACTCACCCACATCAATCACTTCATTCTGGGCAATTTGCTCCATTCTGAGCCCACTCCCAAGCTGGCCGCGTACGATTCCTTTAGCCCTACCGTTTTGGGTCATCGCCAAAATACGGAACTCCGGATCACTCACCAAAAAAACGTCACTCGATTTATCGTGCACACGCTCAATTTTGCCAATGATCGCCCCTGAGCTCACGACCGCCATTCCCTCTTCTACGCCGTCTGACTTACCTACGTCAATCGTGATATTGCGCCGAACATTATCGGCACTATACGCCACAACTCGCGCGCCAACCAAATCAAGCTTTTGCTCGTCAGAAAAATTTAGCTGCGCCCTCAGCAGTGCGTTCTCTTTTTCCAACTCTTTCAACTTAACAAGCTCTGCATCTTTTTCACTTACTCGACGCTGCAAATCAATGTTTTCTTGGCTCAACCGCCCAAGCGAACCAAGAGTTGCGATGCTATTTCCGGTCCACCGGCCCACACCTGCGAATGTATTTGTTATTGGCTGAGTGAGCGCATCAACAACGATACGAAATGGACGCCATAAACCAAGCAACTGAAACAGCAGTACGCCCGAAATAATTATGAGCGAAATAATTATGGCTATTCGTGAACGAGAATGCGGTTTAGAGCGCTGCATATACCTTAGAGTCTACCTCAGCGCGGAGTTTTTTCGTACTGTGTTGAGACTAGAACGTCCTTTAAGGTATCAATATCTTCAAGTACAGCGCCAGTTCCACGAGCCACTGCCGTTAAAGGATCTTCCACGATGACCACTGGCATTTTAGTTTGCTGTGTTAAGAGCTCATCAAGTCCACGCAACAACGCACCCCCACCCGCCAGATGAATTCCTCGATCCATTATGTCGGCAATCAATTCCGGAGGTGTTTCTTCGATAGTATCCTTTACTGCATTCACGATAGCTCGGACTGATTTCGAAAGTGCCGTACGGACTTGATCGGAGTTAATAATTACTTCCTTCGGTAGACCGGTCACAACATCACGGCCACGTATCGGCGCTTCGAGTACATGCTCCAGCTCACAGGCCGAGCCGACCGAAAGCTTAATCGCTTCAGCCGTGCGCTCACCAACCTGTAGGTTAAACTCTTCTTTCGCAAAGGCGATAATATCTTCCGTGAGCTCATCACCAGCAATACGAATTGAACGTGAAGCTACGATTCCACCTAGAGAGATAACCGCTACTTCGCTCGTACCGCCACCGATATCAACAATCATTGAGCCCGCAGCATCGTTAATCGGCAACTCCGCACCTACCGCGGCTGCCATCGGCTCCTCAATAAGATAAGCTGAACGCGCACCGGCATTTGTAGCCGCATCTTCTACGGCCCGCTTCTCTACTTCCGTTACGCCCGACGGAATACCAATCACTACACGGGGGCGCGGGACCAATGCAAAGTGCGCCTTATGCACTTTATCAATAAAATATTTCAACATCTGCTCGGTCACTTCAAAATCCGAAACAACGCCATCAACAAGCGGTCGAGAGGCTACGATGTTTGCTGGCGTTTTACCGACCATGCGCTTTGCCTCATCACCAATCGCCAAAATCTGCCGAGTCTTGTTATTAATCGCCACCACACTTGGTTCATCAATAATAATACCCTTGCCGCGCAGGTACACTAATGTATTGGCCGTCCCCAAATCGATGCCAATATCGTGAGACAGCCGCCCGATAAATTCTGGTAGACGGACTCTTGGAAATTTCATTACCTCTAGTTTATCAGGAGTGTCTACCTGGTACTAGGGCAATCCCAGCCTAAACTGCACATACTAGTTTTGACTCAAAAGCCAGAAAGCAACTAGGTTATTTAAAAAATGCACCAGCATACCTGGGTAAATACTGCCGGAACGGACGTAGAGCCAACTGAGCATACAGCCTAGTACGAACGTATAAATACCAACATTTACCTGGCCATGCAATACAGCAAATGCCAACGACGAAGTGACGGCCGCCAACCAAACCGGCCAACGCTTAGCAAGCCCAGCAAACAAAACTCCACGAAACAACAACTCTTCGATAATCGGTGCAATAACTACAGCACTCACAGCCGCCAACCAATATCCCCAGCCGCTGCGCCCAAACTCAAAGACAGCTTGCTGCTCCTCGGTATCGACCGACGGCAACAAAACACTCACCAAGGCAAATACTCCTATGATGATTACAATTTGCGCAAAATACAGACCAAAGGCTGCCAGATACCAGCTGTCGGTCGCCCGCCTTAAACCAAGCCCCACCTTGCCAGCATGGCGTTTACGCACGAGCCACAACAGCACACCAATTTCTATCATAAGTGTCAATACGTACTGCAAGGCCAGAGCTGCAGGTGTTTCCCCTAAGATACTTTGCGCCCAACCGGGCAACAAGCCAAAACTCCCCCAAAACGAAATACTCAGGTACACCAACATTGGTAATAGTAGTGGAAGAAACAGGGCAGCGGCTGCGTCTTTCAGCCCAAACGGTACTGCTTTACGCCAAGCAGCAAGCTGAGACGATGCCAAACGTAGCCGCATAATCGCCCTCTAGAAAAATCTCGTTACGTCAGAAATCGCAATAATAATACCGAAGGCGATAAGTGCCACAAAGCCTGCTAGATGCACCCAACCTTCTTGTTTCTCGCTAATCGGCAGCCCAATGCGCCGCAACACTAAGAGGAATAAGCGACCACCATCTAGAGCGGGTAGCGGCAAAGCGTTGATAACCGCCAACGAAAGAGAAATAGAGGCAATGAGCACCAAGACATAATCAAAACCAAATTTCATAACTTGCCCAAATACTGCCGTTACACCCACCGGCCCGGTCACAGTTTCAGCTACCGTAAAGCGTGAAACGAGGGTCCAAATCGCCCCCAAAAATGCCCCGATGGTTGCCACTAGTGATTGCCACATCAGCCCAATGGCCGCAAATGGCGCAGCGTACCAAGTGTACTTCTCCTTGGTTTGGGGTAGCGCGACAACACCTAACACGCCTTTTTCTGGATCGGCGCCAAGTGTCACTTCCCGGGTTTTTTCTTCGCTCCCCTGAATAAATACTACTGTTGCTTTCTGCCCCTTAATTTCACCCGTGTAAGTTTTGAGCTCTGACTCATTCGCAAACGTCTTTCCGTTGAGCGATACCAATGTATCACCTGTGCTCAACCCAGCAGCTTCGGCCGCAGATCCCTCGCCAACCTGAAAGACCACCAACTTTGGTGCTTCGGCCTGTATTGGCTGAACGAATCCGGCGCTCGGCATCTTAAACGGAAAAATTTGCGGAATACCCGTAGCGGCCAGCCACACAAAAATCACATAGGCAATAAGGGCATTCATAGCAACACCGGCCATCAAAACTTTAGTTTTCACCCACAAAGACTTTGAGGCAAAGCTCTTTGGCCCCTTAGATTCATTATCTTCACCTTCAAGACGAACAAACCCACCTAATGGCAAGAGATTAATCGTATAGAGCGTGTCGCCCTTCTTCTTGCCCCAGAGCTTCGGCGGAAAACCAATACCAAACTCATGCACACGAATGCCGTTACGACGCGCCACAATAAAGTGACCCCACTCATGCGCAATGACGAGCGCCGAGAAAATAAAGAGTACTAGAATAATAATTAGTATCATTACTCTCTAGTATAGACGATTTTTGCTGAGAATAGACTGTAGTTTTGCGCTAAACCGTAAGCACTTCTTGCTTTTTGGTTTCAAAAATCTGCTGCGCCTTGCTTTGATATTCGCGGGTCATCTCATCAAGAGCTTTTTCAGTCTTAAAGTACTCATCTTCAGGCATTGAACCATTTTCTTTACCGGCTTTGGCTTTTTTGAGTCCATCATGACGAGCGTTGCGGAGTGTCACGTTAGCAGCTTCGAGCTTTTCAGAAAGTCCTTTGACGAGCATTTGGCGACGTTCTTCGGTCATGGCCGGAATTTGCATACGCACCATATTGCCATCAGTAGCAGGGGAGAGACCCAATGAAGAATCATCCCGAATCGCCTTCTCTACGGCGCTAACCAGTGACTGATCCCATACTTGCACCTGGAGCGTGCGGACATCCGGAGTGGAAATAGTTCCCACTTGCTTCATGGTCATTTCCTGCCCATAGGCATCCACTTTCACGCCTTCAATCAAGCTCGTATTTGCCCGTCCAGCCTGCACGCCGTCCAGCTCAGTCTGAAAATATTCCAAACCACGCTTCATAGCGTCTTCTGTGTTCTTCAAAATTTCTTGCATACTTCTATTGTAGCCTAAATGTAAATGCTACTTAAGCGCCAAGCTCTAGGCGTACAAAGCGGCGTACCACAATGTTTTCACCCAGCTTACCAATTGTGGCCTTCACGAGATCTTCAATGGTCTGCTTGTCGTCTTTGTAATATGGTTGCTCCAAAAGACAGATACCGGCCATCCACTTATCAACTTTACCTTCAACGATTTTTGCAGCGTGCTCAGCTGGCTTGCCAGATTCCTTCACTTCGTCTTCAAAAAGTGATTTTTCTTTGGCAATGACATCTTCTGGCACTTCGTCACGCTTTACATATTGTGGGTTCATCGCAGCAATGTGCAACGAAAGCTCCTCAACCAGCTCCTGAAAATCTTCAGTTTTTACGACGAAATCAGTTTCGCAGTTTACTTCTACCAACACACCAATGCGACCACCGTGCACGTAGCTACCGATCATACCAGCACTAGCTACGCGATCTGCTTTCTTATCCGCACTAGCCATACCCTTTACGCGAAGGATTTCCTGAGCTTTTTCGATGTCACCACCAGCCTCTTCCAAAGCTTCTTTGGCCTTCATCATGCCGGCGCCAGTCATTTGGCGTAGTTTTTGAATATCAGCTACTGCAATTGTCATTGTTTACTTATCCTCCGTATCTTGTTTCGTTTTTGCATCATACTCAGCTTTTCCTTCGGCAGCAGCGCGTGCGATACGTCCGGCCACAAGTTGAATCGAGCGAATTGCATCATCGTTAGCAGGAATAATGTAGTCAACTGATTCTGGGTTGGCGTTGGTATCAGCCATCGCAATTACTGGAATTTTGAGTGTCTTTGCTTCTTTAATAGCAGTTTCTTCGCGCATAACGTCTACAACAAAGATTGCGCCAGGCGTACCTTCAAGTTCTTTTACACCAAGGAACACCTTAGTAAGCTTCTCAATTTCGTTATCGATCAAGAGACGCTCTTTTTTGGTCATACGGTCGAGGCTTCCGTCTTCACGAGCTGCTTCGAGCTTTTTCAAGTGGCGAATGCGCTTGGAAATCGTCTCCCAGTTGGTCATCATGCCGCCGAGCCAACGGTGAGTTACGTAAGGCATACCGGCGCTTTTTGCAGCTTCAGTAACGATAGTCTTGGCCTGTCGCTTAGTGGCAACAAACAGTACAGACTTACCCTGAGCAGTAAGTTGGCGCACAAACTTCTCGGCTTCTTCTAAAAGATCCTCGGTTTGTACGAGATCAATAATGTGCACACCACCACGAGCTCCGTGGATGTACTGCGCCATCTTTGGGTGCCAGCGCTCGGTACGGTGACCAAAGTGGGCTCCAGACTGTAAAAGCTCTTTTACAGCGGCAGTTTTATCTGGTTTAGCTGCGGTTGCAGCAGTTTTCTTTGTAGGCATACTTCCTTCTTTCGTAGGCAGCTTCGTCCCGAGCGGGAGGAAGATGAATGGCTTTAAAATAAGCTCATTCGTGAAGCTGCTGTAACATTAATAACTTAGCCCGCTTACTTTACCTGATTTTCAGATAAGAGTCAAGTTAGCGTAAGAGGTCCTCTTGCTGTTGTGGAGTAAGGCTGTCCTGAGGTTGCAATGCATCGGAGGCCGAATTATCAGATCCATTCACGCCGGCACCATTTTGTACTGGCGCTCCACCAGATTGAAGTTGTTCTGGATTCGCCGAACCTTCCAGCGGAATTGCAGATGTTGGCCGGGGTGTCTCGCTAGGAGCAGCCGGGGCGCTTAGAGTACTCCAGATAGCGATTATCGCCGTAACTATGACAATTCCACCTAAAGCAATCAAAATAATTGCTCGAAAATCAGTCCGCTTCTCAGGTTGAGAGAGCATTTCTTCAGATCCGAATATGTCAGCTTCAACCGCTTCAGTCACCTCATCCTGAGTTTCCTGAGCAACCACAAGCTTTTTTTGTTGCCGCTTCTGGGCTTTTTTCTGAGAATTACGCCGTTTTTTCGCTTTCGCCATCTGTAAAACCACCTTCTCTATCTGTTACTCCTCCTAGTATACCGAAAAAAGCCGCAAAAAAAGCCTTGACAAACCGCTTGTGATTTAGTAATATAGGCGACGTTCCTAGAACAACGCGACTCACCCACTCGGTAGAGTCGTATTTTGTTCCAGGAGGCTTGACGCCCCTAAAACGTATGTCGTTCTCCCGTTGGACTACGAACGTACAGGTGTGAAGCGGAGGGTGGAGAGGAGTAGTTCTTCTCGGGTTTCCGAGAGGCCTATGAGTATCTACACACATATCATGACGTCCATCGTCCTGGTATTCGCTCAGGTGGCATCATATGCAGTGCAACTTCCCGCCACCGCCCAGCTCACGCAAACCGCGCAAGCTGGCAGCACAAGCACCCACACAATCCAACTCACCACTAACTCGTATCAGCCCTTCGTGGTTGCCTCGGTTGCACCAAGCTTCGACGAAGCTGTTGTAAGCCCGTTGCGTGCTGCACAGGCCGCCGAGGAAGCGAGTAAGAAGGCTCAAGAGAAGGCCAAAACGGTAGTCCGTAAGGTTACCCAAAAAGCTGCTCCACTGGTAATCGGTGGATCTGACGCCTTCGCCAAACTCCGCTTCTGTGAAGCTGGTGGTGACTACACCAAAAACACTGGTAACGGTTACTTCGGTGCCTACCAGTACAACATTGGTACTTGGGCAAACTTTGGTGGTTACGCGCGGCCTGACCTCGCTCCACCAGAAGTTCAAGATGCCAAGGCCCGTGAAACTCAAGCCCGTCGTGGTTGGAGTCCATGGCCATCATGTGCTCGTAAGCTTGGCTTGATGTAAATCAGCCCTGCCGTAAGGCCAAAAGCAAAACCCCCGTTCGTATGAGCGGGGGTTTTGTAGTTTTAGTCTTCAACCTCAATCCCTTTTTCGTGCAAGAGCGTTGGCAAAAGCCCAATTGCCTGCTCGTGGGTCAGGGTATGTCCCGCCAACAGCTCTATACCGGCAACTACACCTATCTTCGTTTTGTCCAAAACCAGCTTTTTTACGCCCGTCCGACATTCGGTAAAATTCACTTCCTGCCATTCACAGTCAAGAAACTGACAGGAGAGAAACTCTGATCCGCTGAAATCTACCTTATCGAAGATACAATTCTTAAAAATTATATGACGAAATTTGCTCGCTCGCCAATTTACGGATGAAAATTTGCAGTCTATATACTCCGAATCGGTCACGTGTGTTTCATACATTTGCACCGCGGCAAACCTGCAATCTACAATCTTCTGCTGTACCCACCCAGTGCGCACAAACTTTTCCTCTATAAACTGCTTACCGCGAGTAGTCTTCATATTCACTATCTTACTCCAAAGCCGATGATAAGAAGCAAATTCTTGACCCAGCTCGTCAAACCTGGTAAGATACTGGGGTTATGAAAGCCAATATCCATCCAGATTGGGTCGAAACCAAGGTTACTTGCCTCGGTTGCGACACTACTTTTACCAGCCACTCTACCGTGCCAGAAATCACCGTAGAAATTTGCTCGAACTGCCACCCGTTTTATACCGGTAAGCAGAAGCTTGTGGACACCGCTGGTCGTGTTGATCGCTTCGAAGCCTTGCGCAAGAAAAGCGGTGAATTGAAGCAGACCGCTAAGCCAAAGGCTACTAAGAAGGAAAAAGCTGCGGAAGCTCCAAAAGACGCCAAAGCTACCTTAAAAGACATCAAAAAAGAGCTTGCCGACCACACCGTTGATCAAAAACCGGGCAAGCCCGAAGCCAAAACCGACGGAGAATAACTCCAGACAATACCATGAAAGACGCCCTATAGCTGGGCGTCTTTCTGCTGTAAAATAGAATACATCATGATTGACCAAGCCGCCATCGATAAACTCACCACACGCCTCGCCGAACTCGAGGCTGAATTGGCGCAGCCAGAAGTCTACGCCAGCCCGAAAGCCGCTAGTTTGGTGCATGAGCAGCGTGATCTGCAGACTCGCCTGGAGCTTTTCCAGGATGTTCAGAAAACCGAGACCGATCTAGAAGATGCCAAAGCCTTGGCGAACGACGCTGAAATGGGCGAGTTAGCGCGCGCTGAAATTCCAGAGCTCGAAGCCAAACTAGAAGGCCTGCAAGATAAAGTCCGTGCCGCGCTAGTACCGATTGACCCGAATGACAATAAAACCGCCATCATCGAAATTCGTGCTGGTGCCGGAGGTGACGAAAGCTCACTCTTTGCCGGCGAGCTCGCCCGCATGTATGCCCGCTTTGCGGAAGCCCACGGCCTAAAACTTACTATGCTCTCAGAAAGCCCCAATGAAGTAGGCGGGTACAAGGAAGTAATTATTGAAGCCTCCGGACCAGAAGCCTATGGCCAGCTGAAGTACGAATCTGGTGTTCACCGCGTACAGCGTGTTCCAGCAACTGAGAGCCAAGGCCGCACTCACACCTCTACCGTTACTGTGGCGGTTTTGCCAGAAGCGGAAGAAACCGAGCTCGAGATTGCCGATAACGAAGTCCGCATTGATGTCTATCGCTCATCTGGCAACGGTGGCCAGAGTGTGAACACCACCGACTCAGCGGTACGTCTCACCCACTTACCGACTGGCATTGTGGTTACTTGTCAGGATGAAAAGAGCCAGATAAAGAACCGCGCAAAAGCCATGAACGTGCTACGCTCTCGATTGCTCGCCATGGAAGAAGAAAAGCGCCGTAAAGAACTTGGCGACGCTCGCCTCTCGCAAATTGGCACCGGCGATCGCTCTGAAAAAATCCGCACGTATAACTTTCCGCAAGATCGCATCACTGATCACCGCATCGGATTTACTACTCATGGCCTGACTCGCTTTATGGATGGTGGACTTGATGAGCATCACGAGGCCCTCAAGCAAGCCGACATTGATCAAGCCCTCGCCGAGCAAGCATGATAGTTCGAGATTTTCTAGCAGGCGCTATCGCCACACTCAAAACTGCTGGCATAGAAGGTGCGCAAACTGATGCCGAAGTAATTCTTGCACACACGCTACAACAAGACCGAGCCTGGCTATTGGCCCACGACGACACTGAGTTAAACTCCGAGCAGCTCAAGCAAGCACAGCGATTTGTGCAAAAACGTTCAAAGCGCATTCCCATGAGTTACGTTTTAGGCATGCGTGAGTTTGCCGGACTAGAGTTTAAGATAGACGACCGCGCCCTCACACCCCGCGTGGAGACCGAGACAATTGTTGCCGAAGTTACCAAACGTGTGTCCAAAGAAGTGCGAGTGCTCGATATCGGAACTGGCTCTGGCGCTATGGCGATTGCCCTCAAACACTTGCGGCCAGACCTGCAGGTTGTTGCAAGCGAAGTGAGTCCCGAAGCACTCGAACTCGCATGCGAGAATGCAAACAATCTTCTCGCTAGCGACAACAAAATCGACTTTGTACAATCAGACCTATTTGAAAATATTGATGGCAAGTTCGACGTCATCGTCGCCAATCTCCCATACGTTACGCGCAACATGGAGCTGATGCCCGAAGTGCAAAATGAGCCAGACGTTGCCCTATTTGGTGGCGCAGACGACGGCTTAGATTTATACCGAAAATTCTTTGCCGAGCTACCTGACTATATACATGTCAAAGCACAAGTCTGGACCGAATCTGACCCCTGGCAACAAAACGACTTAATTGAACTCGCCAAAGCCTGCGGCCTTAAGAATATTTTTCAAGATTATTTCATCCTCGGCTTCGAGAAATAAGCGCCAATACTATTGACATTTCATAATACTTATGCTATTATAGTCAGCATAATCTTTTGTTAAAGATTAGTACCTTCTAAACACCTCCTTACCTTCCTCAAGAAACCCTAAGAAATCGGGCTCGAGACAACCGTAAACACCCCCGTTTAAACGTTTACTGTTTGGATCCCGATTTACAAATGGATCGAGGAAGGGATATGCAGTACCCTTGGCAAGTCGCCAAAGCTGCAGAGGTAAACAATGAAACTTTCCGAGCGCGACCTGTGGAGCCGTGATGACTTCGCCGCAGCGGCATGCATCGCGATGGTGTACCTGCCCTTCGCAGGCCTGTTCACCTACGGCACCATCCGCTTTGAGCTCCAGCTCATCGGCTCCCCGCTGGTCAGCTGGCTGTTCGTGGCCCACTGTGTCATTACCTACTGCTTCGGCATGGTCTCTGGCATTCGTTGGCTCATCTTGAAATAACTTCATCCGCAAACTCTCACCACAAGGAGGTGAAACATATGCCGAGAAATCGGTACCGCCGACGACGGCAGCTCAGCAGGATCCTCCTGCCTGTCTCAGTCGGTCTGCTAGCGGTCTGCGCACTGGTCTTCGTCCTCGCCATCGAGGGTGTGCCCGTGCCAGAGCCAGTGCTGTTCGTGGCCTTCGCGTTATTCTTCGCGATCGCCGTGTCAGCCATCGCCGCTTCGGTGGTCTAGCGTTCACCTCTCCCCCGGAGGTAAAATCGGCTGCAAAGTCGAAGTGTCGCAAGACGCGAGGGAGGCGCTTTAGCAGTCAGCGATAAGTACACAATCTCACATACACAAGAGATCGCGGTACAACTGCTACATACATCGCAAAACACCCATCTAGAGCCCTGGCTTGCCAGAGAGTTCGATGGGTGCTTTTCTTTTTTTAGACGATGTTATTCAGTTGTTTGTGGCGCTTCTTCAAGCTTCACATCAACGGCTTGCTCTTTACCGTCGCGCCAATACGTAACCTTTACGGTATCACCAGGACTAAAGCCAACGACGACGCTTTGCAATGGATTATCACGCGTGATTTCTTTGTCGTTAATTTTGGTGATAATATCACCCTCTCGCAATCCAGCCTTCGCTGCTGGAGATCCAGAAATAACCGCGATGGTTTGCTCATCACCACGCAAAAGCGCACCCTGTTTT
Source organism: uncultured Candidatus Saccharibacteria bacterium (assembly GCA_964646575.1). Taxonomy (GTDB): domain Bacteria; phylum Patescibacteriota; class Saccharimonadia; order CAILAD01. The sequence goes on from CAZYFT010000014.1 coordinate 11,687, forward strand.
ACCGGCAAATTATTACGCTCGGCAAAACTATCCGTCAGCATCACGTAGCGCACCCCGATATATGGACGCACAATTACGCCGCGGGTCTTCACAGAATCTAGCGCACCTTTTACCTGGTTTATTGGAATAGCAAAACCGATGTTTTGTGCATTCTCGCCGCTCGCGACAGCTGTATTGATACCAATTATTTGGCCGTCGATATTTAGAAGCGGCCCACCAGAGTTCCCGGGGTTAATGGCTGCATCGGTCTGGAACAAGTTACTAAGTGTCTCTGTATTGCCTTGTCCGTCGGCGGCCTGTACCGGGCGTTGCTTGCCAGAAATCACACCAGTTGTCACCGTATTACTATATTCACCCAGAGCATTACCAATTGCGATTGCGCGCTGACCCACTTCCACTTTGTCTGAATCACCAAGCTCGGCAGCTGGCAGCCCACTGGCATCCACTTTTACGAAAGCGATGTCGTTTGACGAATCAAGCGCTAATATCTTACCCTCAAACTGTTTGCCATCGGTATTTGTTACCGTCACCGTGCTGGCCCCCTGCACCACATGCTTATTCGTAAGAATCAGACCATCAGAACTTACAATCACCCCCGTACCCGCACCTTGCTGCTGCTGAGCACCAAAAAAGCTCTGCACCGTAGTTGAGGTATTAATTGAAACGACGCTTGGTCCAACCTTTTTGACCAGGTCAATGGTTGCTGAGTTTTCCTGCAATGTTACTTGCTTGGATTGCTCGATAGCATTTTGCTGCCCGGCCGGCATGAAGCGCACAAATAACGCTGCGCCTAGTACACCGGCGACGAACGCTAGTAGTACGGTTATCCCCCAGCCTGGTCCTCCACTCGACTTGGCTGCAGGTTTTTTTGTAGCCCCAAAATTAATCGGTGGGGCCGATGATACACTGCTCACATTACTCGTTTTTTCTTTTTTGACTGGTTTCGATTCTTCTTGCATTCACGCCTCCATATCTATATATGCCATCATAAACTGAGAGTCAGCTTAAAAGGTTGCACTACATGCCGGTCATGACAAGCAACACTATGAGTAAAAACGCACATATCATACCATACTCAACTACCAGCTTTTTGGAGAGTTTACGTTGCGAGTGGAGCGAGAGCATACTACCCCAAGCATACGCAATGACCGCCAAAAATAATGCAGTGCGCGAAACCACTAACAACGTAGACGGAATCGTGTAAAACACCAGAGCTACGCTCCCTAATAACAGCATCTCAACTGCAATCAGCGACCACACAGCCGCCAAAAATGAGTTATGATACCCCACGCGTTCCAGCCAATAATGCACAATGATGTAGTTTACAATCCACGCTAAGATAATAGCCACAAAGCCAGCCGTAACATCCTGGTTGAGGAGCAGTACCCAGGTTGTATTCACAAGTAACAGCACAATTGCCGTAAAACCAGTTTGCGCATGCGCCGTTTGGGTTCTAAATTGCATGAGCAAATAGCGAATCTGCAGCAGAAAAACAACAATAAGGAACGCTGCCTGCTGCCAAAGTGGCACATCATACACCAACTGCAAGAGGCCAATATAGAGCTGCCCGAACAACACGAGAATTACCGGCTCTAACGAACGAGTAAATACGATACGAGCCGAACGCTGAACAAGTAGGCGCGAAACAGTACTAATAGTTACCGCAACAGCTGCAACAACCGCAAGCCAAGCCCAAATACCGCCCAACATAGTAAGAGCAAGTGCAACGGATAAACCCAAAATGTGCGTGATCAATATGCGCTGCGACGGTGTGAGAATTTTCCCCCTTCGAGCCACAACTAATTTCCTGCCTGATTTTTCATATCATTTCCTATTACTAGTGTAATGCCTGAACCGCGCGAAGTATCCTCTTTTGCAGTAAGTTTATAGCGAGCTTCTAAATAACGTCGTGTATATTTTGCCTTACCAGCGGTACCATCGATTAACTCTGATGTTGCTTGTGGCGTAGTTTTTTGGACTTCCACAATTGAGTAGCGATAGCCTTTAAGCGTATCAGCAACAGCGGCCGAGATATTGGCCTGTGACGATGCGTTCACAACTGTTACCGGAACATTTTCTTCCACAATATGACGGTCAAAAAATAAACTATGAGCAAAATCTTGAATTGGCCCAAACTTACCATCACCACCCACCGGGATCACAACACTCGCACCAGCAATGTTGGCGGTTTGCACTAATTTTTCCTCCTCTGCGTCGACCACTTTAGACCGCACTTTACTGGTATCGACATCCTTGAGTATTTCAGCCAGGCGAGTCAGCTCTTCAGTAGAAAGGTCGGTACGAACATGCGAACCAATCGTATCTATCATGCCCGCTAGTTTGGCAGGATTTGTCAGCGTAGACAGCTGTAGGGCCTTAGTACGCATCGCCATCAACACCTCTTGCTGGCGAGCAGCTCGGCCAAAATCGTTTCCACAGTTTCCCTTGCGGCAGCGAGCGTATTTCAATGCTGTTGCGCCATTCATCGTTTGCGTGCCTGCTTTTATCGAGAAACCGCAGGCTCGGCGCTCATCTTTTTCGCACGGATATTCAGAGTCAGAGAGCGGAGTGGCTACATCAATTGAAACCCCACCCAAAACATCTACAGCTTTCTTAAAACCAGTAAAATCCACCCTCACATAATTATGAATAGGTACATCTAAAACATTCCCGGCAACCTCTTTGGCGAGGTTTGGTCCCTCGCCAGCCTTTTGCATCTCACCAAAAGCGTGAGCAGCATTGATTTTGTTTTTACCATTTTTAGGTATAGGCACATATAGATCGCGTGGTAGCGAGAGCATCGCCACATCCTTTGTTTCTGGATCAATACTCGCCACAATCATCGTATCTGCAAGTGTTGAGCCAGCATGACCAGCATCGCCAACCCCCAACAGCAAAATATTCACCCGACCTTCGGCTTCAGTCTTTGAATCAAATTCGGCATCTTTTTTTGTGAGTACCTCAGTAGACACGCCAGTGTGGCGCTGAACAACAGATTTATATGCATATAAGCTTTTAGCTAATAGTATGGCCGGAACCATCAGGATAGCTAATACAACAATCGAGGTAATTATTTTTGAGCGACGAGAAAAACGACGCTTGCGAAAAGACGTGTATGATCCGCTCTGAGCTGCCGGGTGATTATCTGGATTTTCAGGGCGTCTCTTACGTAGCATAAGGATAGTATATAGGAGGCTCGTAGCTTTTGAAATGTGCAGTGCAGGAACGGGCAGACTCAGTTATACTGGATACGTATGGCGAGTCAAAATCAACCAAACGAAGCACCGGCCTCAAACCCCCAACAGGTCGGTGGGGCTGTTCCTCCTACGACGAATCCTAACGAGGTACCAATCAGTCAGCTATCTAAACCGACGCCTCTTTCTGAAGGTGTGCCTAGTACGCCGCAAGCTACCATCATACCGCCACCTGCTCCAGCACACCCACAAGCTGTGGCAAGTCCCGCACCGGGAACCCCTCCAGACCCTGTCCCGGAAGATCTGCCAGATACTGAAAGCTCGGACGACACCGAAACAGAAAAGCCTATGTGGCGGCGAATTATCAATTTTCTCATCTCTTGGGTACTTATCCCAGCTGGGCTAGTTTTTATCGTACACAACTTCATTTTTCAAGCTTGGTATGTAGACGGCCAGTCTATGGAGCCTACTTTCCAAAATGGCAATTACCTGATCGTCTCTAAGTTTGACGTGAGCTGGAAAAAACTCACTGGGCAAGCCACGAATTTAGACATTCAACGGGGCGATGTCGTAATCTTTAATCCGCCCGACTTTCCAACCGACATTTACTTCATTAAACGAGCCATCGGATTGCCGGGAGAACGTGTGGTAGTAAAGAATGGCACCGTAACCATCTTTAATAATCAAAACCCAACCGGAGTAGTACTATCTGAAGACTATATTGGTGGCATTGCACTCGAGGGCGACGTCGACGTTACAGTTGATAAAGGTGAAGTATTTGTGCTTGGCGATAATCGCAACCCACAAGCCAGTCAGGACTCCCGTTATTTCGGCCCCATCCCGATGAATCGACTGATTGGAACAGCCGCATTGAGACTTCTACCAGTTTACGAATTCGGCCAGATAGCCCACCCACAGTACAACCTCTCGGCAGCTGCTCAATAAAGAATTTTAGTTCTAAACGAGAGTTTCGCCAGTAATCTCTTCATAAATCCTTGCTAATTCTTCCTGCGAGAAAAACCGCACTACAAGCCGACCGCCCTGAGCATTATTTAGTACCTCAACCTTGGTTCCAAGCTGCTTGCCAATACCGTCAATAACCGATTGGTAATCCGAATTCTTTTTTTCAACACGCTTTGAAACCAACTCTTTATCTTGCTTCCAGTTACGCGCAATCTCTTCCGTCTGCCGCACAGTCATATCGCTATCCATAATCATGCCGAGCATTTTGAGCTGATCCTTAGGATCTTCAACTGTTAGAATTGAGCGAGCTTGGCCCTCAAGTATTTTGCCTTCCTGCAAGGCCTTTTTAGCTTCGTACGGCAATTTCAGGAGTCGAAGAATGTTCCGCACAGTAGGCGCAGCTTTACCAACACGCTTCGCGATTGCTTCAGTTGTCAGATTGAATTGATCGATGAGTTTTTGATAGGCCACTGCAAGTTCAAGCGGAGACAACTCAGCGCGCTGGATATTCTCAATTACAGCTACTTCAAGCTGCTGCTGTTCATCGAAGCTGCGCAGAATAACCGGCACAGTTTTCTTACCTGCAAGCTTAGAGGCGCGCAGACGACGCTCACCGGCAATTAGCTGAAAACGATCGCCCTGTCTTGTAACAACCAATGGCTGTACAACCCCATGCTCCTTAATAGAGGCAGCCAAATCAGCCAGATCTTCATCACCGAACTCTTTACGTGGCTGAAACGGATTAGGATCAACCAAGTCAACCGAAATTTTATGTACGGCATCCTGGCTCTCCAAATGAAGAGTTTCTGACACTTCTTTACTAGCAAATTCATCAACTTCGGTTGGGATTAAGGCATCGAGCCCACGACCCAATCGACTTGGTTTTGAAGCTTTAGCTGACACGCGCGAGTACCTCCTTTGCAAGAGCCTTATATGCTCTCGCCCCCTTACTAAACCGATCATAGTCTACAATTGCCTTGGCATGACTAGGTGCTTCGGCCAAACGAACATTCCGCGGTATTACTGTAGAGCATACCATATCTGGGAAATGCTGCTCTACTTCTTGAGCAACAGCCTGCGAGAGCGATGTACGAGCCGTATGCATTGTCAGAACCACTCCAACCAACTCTAAGGCCGGGTTCAGTACCTGCTTAACGCGCTGTACTGTTGCGAGTAATTGCCCGAGCCCTTCTAGGGCATAATATTCGGCCTGAACCGGGATGAGGAGACGATTGGCAGCCACGAGGCCGTTGACGGTCAGAAGGCCGAGTGATGGCGGGCAATCAATCAGCACGATGTCATAGGGAGCATTGGCAAGCGCCAGCTTGAGCCGCGACTCGCGCTGATCAACCTTAGTGAGCTCAACTTCGGCCGCCGCCAAAACGGCGCTGGCTGGGATAATTGACAGATTTTTATAGCCGGTCTTGTGCGTAACGCTAGCAAGCGGCACACCGTCCACCAATACGTCGTAGAGCGAATGCTGTAGGCGCTGCTTATCAATACCCAAGCCCGAGCTAGCATTTCCTTGTGGATCTAGATCTA
>CAZYFT010000015.1:0-17068 GCA_964646575.1 uncultured Candidatus Saccharibacteria bacterium
TTCATGATTTTTTCTTATCCTTTGGTTTGTCGTTGAGTCCAATATAGCCAGCCACTCCAGCTCCGATAAGCATGATTAAAGCCGCGTCGTAAGGATGATATCGGAGGTAAGTGGAAGGGCCGACACATTCTACGAAATACATGCCTTCATCGCGATTCGGCCACCACTGCCACACAAAATACACATCGTCCCAACTATTCTGGTATGTAGACATCTCATCACCACTCGCACACTCCTGCGACAGCTGCTCACTCACAGTGGTGGTAGCAAAATACCCCGCCGTGATGAGCAGCCCTATCGCAATGGTGAGTGCAGCAAGTGATTTCAAAAGCTATTATTTCTCGTCGACGATTTCGCCTTCTTCGGCGTCATCAGACTTATCATCCGCTTTTTTGGCGGCTTTGTCAGCCTCTGCAGGTTCTGCAGCAGCTTCTTCCTGCTTGTACATGGCCTCACCAACTTTAGTCAGCTTGTCAGAAAGGTCGGCAGTCAGCTTCTTCAGCTCCTCGACATCAGCATCAGATTCACCAAGCTTATCTTTGAGAGCCTTCACAGCTTCTTCAACGGTCTTCTTGGTGTCATCATCCACTTTACCATCTGCGTCCTTTAGAGCCTTTTCTGCGGTATACACCATCGTATCAGCCTGATTGCGAGCCTCGACAGATTCTTTCTTCTTCTTATCTTCTTCTGCGTGGGCTTCAGCATCAGCTTGCATCTTTTTAATTTCTTCATCAGAAAGATTGGCTGAGTTCTGAATAGTGATGTTCTGCTCTTTATTCGTTGCCTTGTCTTTAGCACTTACGGAGACAATACCGTTGGCATCAATCGAATACGTTACTTCAATCTGTGGCACACCGCGTGGAGCTGGTGGGATACCGTCCAAGATAAAGCGGCCAAGTACTTTGTTATCGGCAGCCATCTCGCGCTCACCCTGTAGGACTACAACCTCTACCGAAGGCTGATTGTCGCTTGCGGTTGAGAAGACCTGGGTTTTACTTGTTGGAATAGTAGTATTGCGCTCAATTAAGCGAGTCATGACGCCGCCCATGGTTTCAATACCAAGCGAAAGTGGGGTTACGTCGAGAAGCAATACATCTTTTACATCGCCACCAAGCACGCCACCCTGAATCGCAGCACCAATCGCCACAACTTCGTCTGGGTTTACGCCCTGGAGCAGCTTCTTGCCAAAGAATTCTTCAACTTTCTTTTGCACCAGTGGCATGCGGGTCATACCACCAACCATAATAATCTCGTTGATGTCTTCTTTCTTAAGGCCAGCATCTTTGAGGGCGGCCTCACATGGCTTGAGGGAGTTTTCCACTAGCTCACCCACCAATTCTTCAAGCTTGGCGCGTGTCAGCGTGAGGTTCATGTGCTTAGGGCCAGACGCATCGGCAGTAATAAACGGAATATTGATTTCCGACTCCTGCGTGGTAGAAAGTTCAATCTTGGCTTTTTCGGCAGCTTCTTTCAGGCGCTGCATGGCAGCCTTATCGGCCTTAAGGTCAATTCCTTGATCCTTCCGGAACTCTTCAACCAGCCAGTTAATAATGGTGTTATCAAAGTCGTCACCACCAAGATGTGTATCACCATTGGTAGATTTTACTTCAAACACACCGTCGCCAAGCTCGAGCACGGAAACATCGAACGTACCACCACCAAGGTCGTAGACGACGATCTTTTCCTCTTTTTTCTTATCGAGTCCGTATGCCAATGCTGCGGCGGTTGGCTCGTTAATAATGCGCTTTACTTCCAAGCCAGCAATCTTACCGGCATCCTTGGTGGCCTGGCGCTGCGCGTCGTTAAAGTAAGCCGGAACCGTAATCACCGCTTCGGTAACTGGCTGGCCGAGATACTTCTCGGCATCGGCCTTAAGTTTTGCAAGGATCATCGCCGAAACTTCTTCTGGCGTGTAGTCCTTTTCACCCATCGTAACTTTAACGTGTCCGTCAGCCTTTACGATTTTGTATGGCATGAGCTCCATATCACGCTTAATTTCTGGGTCATCAATCGTGCGGCCAATCAGTCGCTTCACAGAAAAAATAGTATTGTCCGGGTTCATAACTGCTTGACGTTTAGCAACCTGCCCAACAAGTCGCTCGCCGTTTTTATTCACAGCAACAATTGATGGCGTGGTGCGTGCGCCTTCAATATTTGTAATCACAGTCGGGTCGCTGGCTTCCATTACTGCCATCGCCGAGTTGGTTGTTCCTAGATCAATTCCGATAATCTTACTCATTATTCTTCTCCTTCTTTCGTTACAGTTTCATCAGCCAATTGAGTGGACTGCTCATCTGGTGGACTCTTTGCGTCTTCGGCGTAATTATACTGTCCAGAACTCACCCGCACCGTGGCTGGCCGTACCACTTTACCAGCAATCATATAGCCCGGCAGAGTTGTCTCGGTAATTATGCCCTCGGGCTTTTTGGTTTCTACATATTCGATAGCCTCATGCTCAGTTGGATCAAACTGCAGCCCTGTTGGGTCAAATTTCTTCACGCCCATTTCGTCCAAAATCTGCTCTAGTTGCGTGCCAACGTAGCTCATGCCCTGCGCCCAAGCATCGTTCTGCAGATGTTCAGGCAAATGTGTTGCTGCGCGGTCAAAATTATCGAGAGCTGGAAGTAAATCAGATAGCACCGAAAGCTTGGCCGAATCCATCAGTTCAGCGCGCTCTGTGGCTACACGCTTTTTATAGTTTTCAAAATCGGCCTGCACACGCTGCAAATCAGCCGTAAGTTCGGCTACTTGATCTTTTTTCTCCACCTTTTTAGGCGGCTGTTTTGGTAATTTAGGCATTAAGTACTTCCTCCAATTTCTTTCCTGTGAGCGCTACAAGACTGGTTACTTTTGGATAGTCCTGACGCGTTGGTCCAACAACTCCAACATAGCTACTGGCCGAATACGGACTTTCAAACTTAGCTACCACCATTGCCATGCCACTAGTGCGGGCAAACGGATTCTCTTGGCCGATAAACACGCCGAGATCGTCCTGAAAGCCGGTTGCCAAGAGCCACTCTGAGAGCGCATCGAGGTAGCGCGCGGCCGCGGCGGCACGGAGCTGCAAGGCGAACTCTGGCTGTGAGAAGAGCTGATGCAAACCATGGTAATACACGGTATCCGAAAGCGTCGCAAACGCCATATTGCCGGTCATATCCGATAATGTTTCGGTGGCAATTTTGATGGCGCGATCAGCTCGATCTTTGAGCGAAGCTACACGTTTTTCCATAGTTTGGATGGTGCGCTGCTTCGGCTCGAGTGCAGCCAGGTTATTTACATAATAGCGGTAGCCTTTGTCGGTAGGTACGCGTCCAGCCGAGATATGTGGCTGGTAAATATAATCAGCACGCTCGAGGGCGGCCATTTCGGCACGAATTGTGGCCGAGCTGACATCAAAGACCTCACACAATGCGTGAGAGCTCACCGGCTCAGCAGTTGCTGAGTACTGATGAACAATTTCCATAAGAATTGCGGCTTGGCGTTCTGTCATAGTAGTAAATTGGGTCGGACAGATTGGGATTCTCTAAAATACACACCTCAACGCTGTTGTCAGAGGGTAGCTTTGTGGTGAATTTTGCAAGAGCAATCTGTCCGCTGCTGCACCCACATTAGCACTAGCAACTTTAGAGTGCTAGTACTTCAATAGTAGTGCTTTTAGCACTCTCATGTCAAGAGTGCTAATTCTACTTTTTTTGTATGGATTTTACAATTTTGAGCGCTTGATCGAAGCCGACTGAAGCAAAGGCTTCTCGAGCTCGTCCTGGATTGCTGGTCGCATTCGAAGGCAATAAATTGATTACTACATATACAGAACTAGTCCCAACGCCAGACAAAGCCGCCCCTCGAATTTCCTGGCCAACCTCAAAGTTACCGCTTGCCACAATGACATCCGTAACGTTTGCTTCTGCCGCGCCAGCATTTCGAACATACACTAAACTAGCAGCCTTTCCACTATTGAGAGTAATAGGCACCACTTCAACTACAGTGCTTGGTGGAAGTAAAGAATTTGCCGACAGCGTAACCGAATACACATCTTGATTTCTCGCTCCGGGCTGCCTAATAATTGCAATTTTTCCAGCACTAGATGCCTCCAGCTCTTGAACCTGCCAGTCAGGCGGGCGAGTCAACGCGGTGGCAGTTGGACTATACACATATTGCACCCAATCTTTATATGCATCTTGAGTCTCTTGAGCTTTGACGTCACTACTAGGAGATGCTGTTGCGGCTGGTGACTGATTAGCTGTCTCGGGGGCCGATGGTGGCCATAAGAAGTAAATAGCCCCACCAATAATCAAAAAACAAACCAACAAGATGCCGAGAACGACCACCCTTGAACGATCTTTTACCATAATAAAACTACCGACCCTTTCTCTTAGTATTTCGCTTACTGCTAGTCAATACTAGATATAGCAACAACCCGACTGGGCCGAAAAAGAAGGTTAAAATGTACGGGATGAGCATGATTCGATGACGAATTTTGTGCTTACGTGCATCTTGCTTCATCCATACGGCTGCCACAAGATCGAATGCCACGAGGTGAGTCCACCCCAGTGCCATCATCCAGGGGTCAGAAAAAAGCTCAGCTAAACCTAGAAATGAGTAATCCTCAAATGGAACGGTTGGCACAACGAGTATCAGTAATAAGACATACACCACCGCCAAAAGCGCCGGTAGCACCATACTATCCACGAGCTTTCTAGTTATTCGAGCGTACGGAGCACCTAAGATGAGCATCCATCCTAAAAGAGCAAGGATATTCACCAGAATAAACGTTGTCTCTGCATTCATACTGCTCATGCTATCACAGTCTGCTTTTGTTGACGAATTCCGACAAAAAATGCTTGCCAAAACCCCCTGAAGCTGATATTATACCCAATTCCCCTAAAAAAACATGAATGTAGCAACATACGAACAACGAGCAACTCTATCTGCCCACCGCAAACGTCAGCGCGTGGTCAGTTCCCCTGTGGCTAAAAAATTGAATGCCTACAAACCCCATGCCAAACACCTTCAAGCGGCACTCATGATTCTATTTTATTTCGCGGCGTTCGCATTTTTCTTTCAGACAAGCCAAGCTGAGTTTGAAGAAAAATCTATGGGCTACCTAAATACGAATCAACAAACTAAAAAAACAAGCTCCTCGACTCCGTCAGCCAACACACCGAAGAGCAAAACCGAAGCCACAGCTAAGACCTTATTTCAGGCTCCCGTTTCAAGTCCCGAGCCAACCGAAGAACAAAAAGCCAATGCTGGCCTCCCTCCTTACAACACCGAGGATGAATCCGCCCCATCCATCGCTCAGCAATTCACCTCCAGCGGATATGCCTATGGGCACTGTACATATTACGTAGCAAAGCGCCGACCCATTCCCCAAAACTGGGGCAATGCGCGTGACTGGCTGACCCGCTCAAAGGCCGCCGGCTTTGTGACGGGTGCAAATGCCCGACCGGGAGCAATCGCCCAAACTACAACAGGCCGCTGGGGTCACGTCGCTTACGTAGAAAAGGTCGAAGCTGGCCGTGTTTACGTATCGGAATATAATTACGTAGGCTGGAATAAACTCAGCTACCGCTGGGCTGACGAATCCGACTTTAAATATATTTACTAGTTGTTCGCAGTCAGACTTGTGGGCGGCTCTATGGGTATTCGTTCAGCTGCAGCTTGATCAATTACTGTGAGATAACTTGCCTTAAAGCTATCAAATGCTGCCATTGCCTTATCAGTATTTTCCCGTACGTAACCATAGTACATAAGTCCAAGCGCGAGCAGGAGTACAACTCTCCATCGCATAGGTAATCTCGCTTTCGCGCCCTACTATGCGAGCTTGAGCAGTTTTAAGTCAAGGTTAAGCGCTTTATCCTCGCTTGATGAGATCCATAAATACACTCGAAGGAATAGACACTTTACCAATCTGTTTCATGCGGGCCTTACCTTTTTTCTGCTTTTGCAAGAGCTTTTTCTTACGACTTACGTCGCCACCGTATAATTTAGCCGTCACATCCTTACGCAGCGCCTTAATAGTTTCGCGAGCAATAAATTTTGAGCCAATCGCTGCCTGCACCGCAACCTCAAAGTTCTGTCGAGGAATTAAGTCTTTGAGCTTTTCACACAATGCGCGGCCATAATTGTCGGCTTTGGAGCGCGCTACAATCGCACCTAACGAATCAACCCTTTCTCCGGCTAGCAGAATATCAATGCGCACCAAGTCGCCAACTTGATACCGATCCCAGTCGTATGTAAGTGAAGCAAAACCAGAGGACTGGCTTTTTAGAGCATCATAAAAATCAGTAATTATTTCTGCCAGCGGCGCTTCAAAACCGACTACAGCACGTGTTTGATCGAGGTATTCCAATTTTGTTTGTTTGCCGCGAGCCTCTACAATCAACCCTAAAACTGCGCCGATATAATCTGATGGTGTGACAATTTCACCCTTCACCCATGGCTCAGCAATCGTGGCAATTTGCGACTGATCCGGCAAGGCGCTGGCTTGTTCTATCATCTCGGTCTCACCATTCGTGCGTTCAACCTCATAACTTACACTCGGACTGGTAACGATTAAATCTAGATCAAACTCGCGCTCAAGGCGTTCTTTGATAATCTCTAAATGTAGCAACCCCAAAAAACCAATGCGCACGCCAAATCCCAACGCTGCCGAGGTTTCTGAAGTGTACGATAAAGACGCATCATTGAGTGCAAGTTTTTCGAGGGAATCTTTAAGTTTAGGGTATTCTTCCTGGCTGGTAGGATAAAAACTCGCAAAGATGAGTGGCTGAACCTTTTTATATCCAGGTAGTGGCTCTTCGGCTTGACGCGCAGTAAGCGTCACCGTATCACCAACACGGGCGAATTGGACCGATTTAATGTTCGTAGTAATAAAGCCAATCTGACCAGGTTCTAACGTATCGTCTTCGACACGAGCCGGTGCAAGATGGCCAACTTCGAGCGCCAAAGATTCACTACCAGATTGCATTAAGGTAATTTCGGCATTCTTTGGGATCGATCCACTCATTAACCGCACATACAAAATCACACCACGATAGCCATCAAAAACGGAATCAAAAATAAGTGCGCGGGTAGAGCCCTCATCGATTGCCGGTGCGGGTACTTCAGACACAATTCTATCAAGCAGTTCAGGCACACCCTCTCCAGTTTTTGCAGAAATCTTGCCGATACTCGCTGGATCGACGCCAAGTAGATTGCCAATTTCTTGTGCTACTCGCTCGGGTTCAGCTGCCGGAAGATCAATTTTATTCATGACAGGAATAATCGTGAGCCCGGCTTCAATCGCCATATATACGTTCGCAAGCGTCTGAGCCTGAATCCCCTGACTGGCATCAACCACTAAGATTGCCCCTTCCACAGCTTCAAGCGAGCGGCTTACTTCATAACTAAAATCCACATGCCCTGGCGTATCAATTAAGTTAAGTTCATGATCCTTCCACTGCATGCGGGCCGGCTGAAGCTTAATGGTAATTCCCTTCTCACGCTCCAGCTCCATGGTATCTAAAAGCTGCGCCTTCATATCACGCGCCGAAACAGCGCCGGTAATCTCTAAAAGACGATCGGCTAATGTCGATTTTCCATGATCAATATGAGCAATAATACAAAAATTTCGAATGTTGGCTGTCAAAAGTTTCCCCTAAGCTCCGATGTGCTTCCTGAGTCGCTTGCGATAACGCGATTTCACAAGACGCAGTACCATATCGGCTTCTTTTACTCGTAAGAGTTTAGCACCAATGAAGTACACAATGCCACCTACGGTACAGATAAGCGCAAATTTCGGCCCCAGAGTGCGCCAACCAACATCGCCGCGCAGCAACGGAAACAAGGATACAATCATCATATACATCACAGAAGCCATGGCCAGCGTTGCAATGGCAATCCGAATACCAGCCCGGGCAATACTTTTACCTCCATACGGACCAATCTTACGGCGCAATAAGAACATTAAAATAAACAGCTCGATAATAGTCACTAGAGATAGCGCCATCGCCAGGCCTGGGGTGCCAAACATTTTGGCAAATAAGTAGCTCAGCGGGATATTCATAAAGAGAGTAAAAATGCTCGTAAAGAGTGGCGTGCGCGTATCCTCCAATGCATAGAAGATTCTCGCAACTACAAAGAACAAGCTTTGGGCAACGATCACTCCTGCAAACCATCCAAGCGTATCTGCCGTGGTTTGGTCACCAAAGCCCAGGAGCAAACGAACAATGTAGCCCCGCAACACCACGGTGATGGCCATAGATGGGATGACGAGGAACAACACCAGCGAGAGAGTGCGCACGATCTCATGTGGCAGCTTGTGCTTGTCTTTGGATTTCGATGCGCGAATCAAAGTTGGAAATACCGCAGTAGCAATTGCACCACCAAATAATCCAAGCGGAACATTTTTCAGGTTGTTCGCAAAGTAGTAGCTCGAGAGTGAACCTGCTGCAAGCTGAGAGCCAATCGCTGTTTCAACAATTGTATTGATCTGCTCAATCCCAAGGTCTAACGAGCGCGGAATCATAAGTTTTAGCACGCGAATTACCGATGGATGCCAGAATTTAATACTCAGACTATACCGAAAACCTAAGCCCACCAGCCCAAATGACTGCATCAATGCCTGCAGCGCAGTGCCAGCTACAACGCCCCAGGCCACACCATAAATTGGCTGAGCAAATAGCGGCTCCAAGAACAAGATCCCAAAAATAATTCCTATGTTATAAAACACACTGGCAAGCGCAAAAAGCACAAAGCGCTGAAAAGCCTGCTGAATAGCTCCGAAGATAGCCGAAATTGCAAAGAACAGTGGCGTAATCAACAAAATACGCGTGAGATTCACCGTAAGCTGCATGCGCTCAGCATCAAATCCTGGAGCAATAATCTTAACCAATGGCTCAGCGAATATGAATGAGAATATACCGAAAAATGCTGTTACAAGCACCAGAAGATTGAGGAGTGTACTGGCTACTTCCCAGGCTTCATCTACTTTTTTACGCTCTAAGAAACCAACAAACACCGGGATAAAGGCAACTGCAAAAGCACCCGAGACCAAGAGTGTAAAGAGCAAATCAGGAATGCGAAAAGCCGCAGCATAGGCATCTGCCTGTGGGGAAAGTCCAAAGTTGGATGCCAAGAGTCGATCACGTACAAGCCCGAGCAAACGACTCAATAAATATGAAAGAGATATTAAAAGCGCCGCCATCGAGATGGATCGTTTTTTATTAATTCGGGAAAGGATTGTTCGAACTGAGCGCTTCATCATAATTTTTTGGGATAGGGCTCACGAAAAGAAATTGGCTCCGAGCCTTCGCATGTTTATTCTGTAAACATCTGCGAGCCATCGGGAGCCAACCTCACTTTTCTTGAAAGCCTAAAACTCTGGTTTCTATTTTACCGGTTTTTTAGCTTTTGCGGGAGACTTTTTTTCTTTATCTACCGATTCGAACAAAGCTTCGAACTCTTTGCCTTCGATTGTCTCTTCTTTGATGAGCTTTTCGGCAATCTGATCTAGCTTAGCGCGATGGCGAATGATAGTCTCTTCTGCCCGCTTCGTTGCCCCACTGATAATTTTTGCAACTTCCTCGTCAATCTTGTCCTGAGTTTGCTCAGAGTAATTACGCCCCTCAGCAAAGGATCGACCCAGAAATACAGAGCCTTCGCTTGAACCGAACACCTGGTTCGTCAACTCTCGACCCATGCCAAATTCGGTAATCATGCGACGAGCCAGCCCATTGGCGTGCTTCAAATCGCTTTCGGCTCCAGTTGTTATATCTCCAAAGACAATTTTTTCAGCCATACGCCCACCAAGGCTCATAGCGATATCGTCTAAGAAGTCAGAAACCGAATGCAAATGCTTGTCTTCCAGTGGCAAGCTCCAAGTTACACCGCCGGCCATACCGCGCGAAACGATTGAAACCTTATGAACTGGGTTGCAATTTTCCAAAAGATGCGACAGCAAAGCATGTCCAGCTTCGTGATAGGCAGTAATTTTCTTTTCTTTATCATTTAAGACATGGCTCTTACGCTCTGGACCAAGAGCAACCTTCTCAACTGCTTCGTGAAAATCAGCCTGACCAATCTTCTTTTTATCACGACGAGCAGCATATATCGCAGCTTCGTTAGCAATATTCGCCAGATCTGCGCCAGACACACCTGGTGTCTTACGAGCAATTTCAGCGAGATCGATGTCTTTATCAAGCGGCTTCTTCTTTACATGTACGCCGAGAATTTCTTCGCGCTGCTTCATGTCTGGAACATCGATGGTAACGCGACGATCAAAACGGCCAGGTCGCAAAAGTGCTGGATCCAAAACATCAGGGCGGTTTGTAGCCGCCATCACAATTACATTGGTGCCTTGCTCAAAGCCGTCCATCTCAACCAAGATTTGATTCAGGGTTTGCTCACGCTCATCGTGTCCGCCACCAAGTCCGGTTCCACGCTGACGGCCCACAGCATCAATTTCATCGATAAATACGATACATGGTGAATTCTTTTTAGCGCGAGCAAACAAATCACGCACACGACTGGCACCAACGCCAACGAACATTTCTACAAATTCAGAGCCTGAGATAGAAAAGAATGGCACACCGGCTTCTCCGGCGACTGCCCGAGCCATCAAGGTTTTACCTGTACCGGGAGAACCGAAAAGCAATACGCCCTTTGGAATCTTTGCACCCAGAGCTTCAAACTTTCGTGGATACTTCAAAAACTCAACAATTTCCTGCAACTCTTGCTTAGCTTCAACCGCTCCAGCTACATCGCTAAAGGTTACTTTCTGCGTTTCGCCGCCTGCAACACGAGCCTTAGAGCGCCCGAAGCTCATTGCGGCGTTATTCTGCCCCTGAGCTTGGCGCATAATAAAGTAGAAGAAGCCAATAATGAACACTACTGGCAAGAATGCGAACAACGCATCTATCCATTTACTTGATCCGTCATCTGGATTTTGCGGATCAACTTTTACTTTGGAGTAATCAACGCCGTAGTCGGTCAGCATCGCATTCGCTTCCATAAAAGCTTCCTGTTTCTGGCCGTCTTTCAAAGTGATCTGCAGCTGCTGACCATTTACCTTAATGGATTCAACATTGTCTTTCTTGGTTTCTTCAAGCAAACGAGATAAAGAAACTGACTGTGGCTTTTCTTGTGTCTGATTATTCAGAACGAGAAGGCCAACTAAAACTATTACGCCTACTATGACGTATATCAAATTACGTGGGATTTTTTTCACCATACTCACCTACCTTCTTCTATGCCACTTTCACAGCCAGCGTATGTGCCGGCGCATCTACACCGCTCGGAACAAAGTGGCGATTCTGTGCAAGTCGCGGAACGAGCACCACTTCATTCTTTTCGGAAACAACAATGGGCCATGTTAACCGGTCGCTTCGAGGGATTTTTCTATCAACAAAAATGTCCTGAATTTTCTTTGTTCCCTGCATGCCAATTGGCGCAATGCGATCACCAGCCTGCCAAGTACGCACATAATATGTACGAGGCTCAAGTAGATGAGTTGCCAAATGGGTTGATTCATCTACGCTAGCTGGATGAAGTTCTAGTTGAAATTTACCAAAACGCAGCGGCTGGGATAAGAAAATTTGCTGTGTCTCATCAGGTGCAACACTCTCTGGCGTTGCCGAACGCAAGACGAACTTCACTCTATCATATTCGCGGGCTAGCAGCAACCCAGGCAATGTCTCAGAAAAACTACCGGATCCTGCGCTCGCAAACCATTTTAGTGCTGCATCCAAATTTCTTTGCGTCACGCTTCTGCCAGATGTAAGCTTGCGTGCCATATGAGCCAAAAGGTTCAGCTGCACAAGCGGTGACAGCCGCAAAAACTTCGCACGTTCAAGCTCATAACCCCCACTAATTTCATCACTTATTTCTGAGAGTAAATGATCCAGTTTACGGTCGATGCGCGAGTTAATACCCTCCAAATGATCCACCCAACCGGACAAGTTGTTGTGATAATGTGGATCTTGAGTTGGTGCAAAATGCATGAGTTCATGTCGGATAAGATTTCGAGTAAATGCGCGATCATTGTTGGTTTCATCTTCTCGCCACTGCAAATCGCGTAGCGCAGCGTAAGTTATAATATCGCCCCTACCAAAGCCAATCAGTGGACGCACCACTACATCGCGCTCTCGACCAAGGCTCGCCAGACCAACTCGATCGGCCCCGCGAATAGTATGCCAAATTGCGGTTTCTAGGCGGTCATTTTTATGATGAGCGGTAACAATCTTATTGGCACCGGACTCCTGCCTCACCTCCTCAAGCCAGCTATACCGAGCTTGGCGCAATTCGGCTTCCGACTGCATGCTTCGCGGGAGCACCCCAAGCAAATATTTGTATCCATAACTATCGGCCAGACTCCCTACAAAAGCAGCATCTTCAGAGGAGCTCGTCCGTTGGGCATGATCCAGATGCGCAACAATTAATTTCCAGCCCCATTTTTCTTGCAATCGATTGAGTAAGTCCAGCAATACAACTGAGTCTCGGCCACCGGAAACCGCCACGATATACGTACCGTGTTCTGGCAGGAGTGGCTCCTGCATAAGTGTTTCGTCAAGACGCTTGAGCATATGCTTCTATTGTAGATGACTTGTGACTAGATAGCACCTATCGTGAGTTTAGTTGGTTGCGACGTGAATAGACATAGCCCCCCAATAGAGTAAGGCCAAATACGCCAACAATCCATGTCAAAACACTGTCTCCTGTATCCGCCAAACTTGCGGTTGTTGCAAGACCAACAGGATCCACTATTACACCATTAGCCTCCCCGTCATCATCCAAATCGCCACCATCAGTAATGGAGTAAGTAGTCACCAGTGCCTGAGAAGACCCAATGGTTTGCGAAACAATTGTTGAGCCTGAAACATCCGTGTAAGTCTCAGTGTTCGGGTTATATTTCCGCAAGACATAGCTTGTTGGTTGATCTTCAACAAAAACGTATTTAGTTACCGTGACAGTATCTCCACGTGAACAATTAAGGCTAAAATCAACAAGGCCGTACGGATATACTTTTCCGGCATCACCGCGCGCAAGCGCTGAAACATCAACCGAGGCGACTGTACCGTTTTCAGAGCATCCTTGTGTCACCAAGGTCTCATACACGCCAGTTGAGTCTATTTCAAAACTTGTAACTGTCGGTTGTAAGCGATCTGCCGTACCATCACTGTTGGCATCTCCATCATTAGGTGCCGCATCTTCAACTACATCTGCAGCGCCATCACTATCAAAGTCTGCTGCGGAACCAATAGAAATATTACGTGAAAATTCCGAGGTAGAACCAAAACCCGAAGCAGTATTGGAATCTACTGCGGTATTAGTAGAGCTTAAAGCCTTGTTGCTATAGTCACCACTAACAGTGATAGTGGTTGTCTTATTCGCTCCCGGAGACACCGTATCAGAACCCAAATAAGTCTCACCCGGACCATAGCCGAAAATAGAAGATTCATCATTCGCAAAAAACTCTACTCGATACTGATTAGCTGGCTCTTCGGCATCGTCGGCTTCCAGGTCATAAGTAATTGTTAGTTGATTTCCAATTTGTTGAGCAGTTTTTAAAACAGGAGTATTTATAAGTCCATTAGGACCGGCGTCTGCATCAGAGGCATCATTAACTGTAGGGCCTCGATCTGCAAACTGATCAGGGACAAAATTGCCATCGGTGTCAGTAAAATTCGAAATATCGATTCCCAAATTTGTACTGCCAATGCCTAAAAGTGCAAATGGAGTGATGGATTTTATACTGTTGCGCAATGCGGCAATTTTACTAGGAATAATCGTATAGGGTATCAAAGGAATATCCATGCTCGCGATCTCTATACCAGAACCTCTCACTCCAGCAATAAGATTACCCTCACCACTATTTACACCACCAATAATACTATTTGACCCAGCGGTCGCCGTAACACCCATACCGTTTGTGATAGCATCACTCACCACGCCATCATAACGAGCTCCAATAATATTGCCTTGAACTACATTGTCTGGACTCGAAATAATCATATTTGCTGAATTGCCAGATATGATATTTTGCTTCGCACTTGTTGGACCACCAACCGTATTGCCCCCCGTATTTATTACATTAACCCCCATCGAGAACGGAGCATTCAGACCATTGGCATCTGCAGCTTCCGGCGTAAGATCGGTACCCCATCTTTTGCAAGGCCAATATAGTTTCCATATATTTCCGCGGTACCCATAACCGCAAGCGCAGCGGCCTGCCCAATCGAACACTCACTAGATAAAAGATTACGATCGGCACTATTAGTTCCCCCTACCAACACGCCCGTACCAGCAACAAAAACATTTGCGCAGTTCTTATCATATTCACCAGTTGTAAACCCATCAGCACGTACCCCTACATACGAGCCCTGCAAAATTGTGTCATTACCAACAAGGGCTAGCGTAGCCTTTGTGAAATTTGAGTCTGGAGCGGCGCCGTCGTATATTGATAGACCCTTCACAATCGAACCTTGGGCAACTACCCCAAGAATACCTTGAGACAACGTGGCATTGGTACCAGAAATTTCTATCTTAATGACAGAGTTAAGCGGGTTCGGACTAGCGGCAGTATTCTCGCTCGAGCCCGGCTGAGAATAGCCATTAATCGTAACTTTTTCGGTAACCAAAGGGAGATCAGAATTTATTGCAATGGTATGCACTTCGCTACCAGAGATATTAAACTCTATAACATCCATATCGGCCGCATTAGCATTAGAGTTCGCATCAGTAATTGCTTGGCGCAGAGAACCAGCTCCAGAATCATTTGTATTAGTAACAGAAAAGGTAGCTGGCGCAGCGTGGGCGCGTGACGCCAGCAAAACCCCCGTGATAACAACCACTAACGAAACTAAAAATAAACGGCTCATAACTCTCACGGGGAAAATACCTCACCTTCTAACTTATTTTAATCTAAAACATAAGAAGCATAAAGAGCTAACGCAGCTTAGCCTCAATCACTATCCGTCCATCCGCAGAGCCAGAAAGCGTACAGCTATAGAGTGTCAGCTTCGCTTCATCACTCGGCGCTTCAATTTCTACTGCATCTGGTTTTACATCGTATATTTTTGTAACCGAATAATCATACCAGTTACCCTTATAGAAAATGCGCATGGAATCACCTACTGCCAACTTATCTAGATTGTAGAACGGTGAACGCTCTTTGGTGAGAATCGGATCTTGGGCGATACGAAAACGATGGGCAGACAAAATAAAATTACCACCTCGCACCGGATCTCCGCGCTCTGGGTACCGATGCCAGGCACCTTTTTCTAAAGAGTCTGCCGTTCCAGTATAAAAAGGCACTTCTAAATTAATCTTCTCAATCTGAATTCGATCACGCGCATCGTTCGCGTCATCGGACGTGTCTAAATCGACCGCACTCTTTACCGGCAACTTAGTGGCATTAGGCGCTAGGAGCAATAGCCCAAGATATATACCAAGTCCAATCAATGCTACCGAGATAACAAGGAAAATGAATTTTTTACGACGCGTCCAACGAATCGTTTTTAACGAAACGCCTCTAAATTTCTTCTCGTTTTTTTGCTTACCAAAACGCATATGCTACTCATTATATGCTTTTTGGACCAAGCGTGAAGCTCTGCTATAAACCAAGTGATTCGTTGAGTGCAGATTGAGTGGTCGTAACCGTAATGCCCGAGTTCTTCACTATTTGAAGTTGGCGTTTCAATGTAGCAGGGCTCACGCTCCAAGCATTCTTAGTATCACCCGCTAGCTCATGCCAAACCAAAATCAACCAGCCATTTGATGCTTTTGCAGCATTCAATGCGCTAATAATCTCGGCATCCGTAGTAGTATTCAATACGATGAAGCTGTTTAAGTTGTAACGATCAAAGTTTGCCTTTGTATTGGCAATCGGCTCACAGTTGCGCGAACTCTGATAGAGGGTCTTAGCAACGCTGACTACACTTGCGTTCGATTCACAATATGGAGTCGCAAGTAAGCGAGTCGGCTCGCCCAGTAAGCTATCGAGGTAGGACTTACTGGTAGTCAGCTCGTTAGTCATCTGAGTAACTCCAAGGCTTGGTAAACTTGGGTGAGAAACTGTATGGCTACCAATATCGCCACGATGGTTCCAGTCTTGTATTTGTGCGGGTGTCATGTACGTGCCATTGCCGTAGTTAGCATTATTTTTTGCGGTGTCGGTAATGATGTACTGAGTAGGCTTCCAACCAAAGCTTTCTACAAGCGGCAAACCATATTGATATGCGGTCGTCCAGCCGTCATCAAATTCGATGGACACGAGCGGGCGTGAAAAAGGTGCGCTTGCAGTTGGTGGTGGGGTCGGGCTCACTGTGGGGGTTGGGCTTACGGTTGGTGTGGGGCTCACGGAAGTTGTTGGGCTTGTGGTTGGCGTTGGTGAGGTCGATCCAGATGTTGCAGCACTGAGCGCATAATTATCTGTCTGTAGCCAGCCATTGCGAGCGATTAAGTGATATACCCGAACTCTTTTTGCCCCCTGCGGAACAGTGAGCTTAGCTGTTGCTTGCTTCCATGCGACCTTACTTGCAGCAATATCTTTGAGCCAAAGATATTGTGTAGAGCCATCCTGCATTTCTATCTCTGCATCAATTTCCGTACGCACATTAGACTTGTACCAGTTCGAAAAAGTATAGGTTGCACCGGCCTGCACATCAACGGCAGCCGGCGTCCAGCGCGCATCGCCAGAAACATAGTTTGTCACCTTAACATACCCAGAACGAGCACCATCTTGTGCCCCGGTAGTTGGCAGTGTAAAAACCGCTTTTAAATTACCCCAACTATCCGAACTAAAATTGCTAGCTTCGGTAGCGGCGCCCGCCTCCAGCGAATTATTTACTATCAAATTGCCTGCAGCCTGAGTTTTAGTCGCGACTAAAATCAGCCCCATCACAATTGCGGTGGCCATAAGTATCCTGATCTTCATATCCCCTCCTATGAAAGTTCTGTACCTAGTATGGTCGCAAAAAAATACAAAACCTAGACGACAAAAAACGAATCTGTGCCAAGCACGAGCAAATACGTGTTCGTAAAAAAAAGAACCTCACATATGTGGGTTCTAAAATAATTGCTATGGTGG
>CAZYFT010000016.1:0-15154 GCA_964646575.1 uncultured Candidatus Saccharibacteria bacterium
CTATTAAAATTCAGTATGACTATAAAAATATTGTTAAGAAAAAGGGTCAACTCGATAGGCTATAAGCACATGTATAAAGTTAAAAAAGACTCATATCAAAAAGCTCGCGGTGGAAGCTCGCGCATATTAGATGTTTGCTGCGAGCACTGCGGACATCACCTCGCCTACTACCAAAAAGACGGCCCCGGCATACTTAAGCGGATGTATATTGACCGTTTTATCGACCAAACACCTGAAGAAAAAGAACTGAAATGTCAAAGCTGTAATCAAATATTGGCTACTAAAATAGTCTATGAAAAAGAAAAGCGCGAGGCCTATCGATTATTTGTCGGTGCCGTCACGAAAAAAATCGTAAAACGCAATGATATAAACTGACTACACTATGCCGCCTTGTTAGCAGTGGCTCACTTTTTATTTACTCGTTATAATGCAGGCATGACAGTCATTGATACATATTTAGATAATATTGACTCAAAACAACGTGCAGAGCTCGAGCGAATTCGTACTATTACTAAAAAAGCCGTGCCAACTGCCGAAGAAAAAATTTCATACGGTATGCCTACCATGACCTACAAAGGCAAAAACCTTCTGCACTTTGCAGCATTTAAGGACCACATGAGCCTCTTCCCTACTTCTGGCCCTACCGAAGAGCTCGCTGCCAAACTGAAAGATTTCAAAACTGCCAAAGGAACAATTCAGTTTACCCTTGAAAAGCCCCTACCAGAATCCTTAATTCTCGAAATTATCGATTTACGAGTACGCGATATCGATGCCAAAAACTGACGAGCATCTAGAAGACATCGAGCATGTCGTCCTTGTTGACGAGCAAGATAAAGACCTTGGCTTAGCCGAAAAAGCCACTATTCACACCGCTGATACACCGTTACACCGCGCCTTCTCATCGTTTTTATTTAATAGGAAGGGTGAACTACTCCTGCAACAGCGCGCCCACCACAAAAAAACCTGGCCGGGCGTATGGAGTAACTCCGCCTGTGGCCACCCACAGCGGGGCGAAAGCTACGAAGCAGCAGTACAGCGCCGTCTGAAATTTGAACTTGGCTTAGATATCTCCGTCGAGAAAATTCTTACGATGCTTCCAGACTACCTCTATCGGTACGAACACCTGGGTGTAGTAGAACACGAATTTTGTCCCGTCTTCGTGATATTTGCCGATGTTGAGCCAAGCCCAAACCCAGAAGAAGTTGCTAAAACAAGGTGGATTTCGTGGCAACAATTCCTCGCCGACATTGAGAAGGAAAATGAATATTCCGAATGGTGCGTGGAAGAGGCTCAACTTTTGCAAGCTCTGCCCGAGTTCCGCCAGAAGTTCCAGGAATTTACCGGTAAGCCGAGCAACGATTGAATTAGCCCGCCATATCTGATAGAATATGGCAGTTTTACGGGGTGTGGCGCAGTTGGCTAGCGCGCCTGGTTTGGGACCAGGAGGCCGGAGGTTCGAGTCCTCTCACCCCGACCATTCAATGTTCGACATCGGTCGAGCTTTTTAGTTTAGAGAGGTATATACTTAAAGCCATGGATCAAAACGTTTTTAATCAATCAATTGGCACATTCATAGAACAAAACTTACTCTGGATTGCCGCCATATATTTCTGGTCACTATTTTGGAAGGCCGTCGCGCTTTGGAAATCTGCCCGCTCTAACGACAAAGTGTGGTTTGTGATTTTCCTTTTTGTAAACACGCTTGGCCTCTTGGAAATTCTCTACATTTTCCACTTCTCAAAACAACCAGGCATGCCAAAAACCCTCAGTACTAAAAAAGATAAATAAAAAAGCGCAGCATCGTTGCTGCGCGGATTGCTGAGCAGGTTAGGCCCCGCCACCGGACTCAGAGCCACCAGACATGACCGGCGATGCTTCGGAACCGCCATGTTCAGCGTTGATGCCGCCAGTGCCGCCGTCGCCAGAGCCGCCGAGAGAAGGTACGGGCTCCTCCTGTTCGTCGAGCGAGTCGGCGATGAGATCCGGATATAGACCCTGATCGAAGCACTCGATGAAGTCCTGCATGCACTGCGGCAGACCCACCTGGTAGACGGACATCTCACCAAAGGTCTCCCCGACTGCTTCATTGGCGGCATCCTCGGAATCATCATCCATGAGGACGACCCTGGTGTGCCAGACTGCAACCAAGGAGTCTGCATCACTGCGGCTCGCGATGAGCAGACTGTCCTTGTACACCAGTACCGGATGAGGCATCAGTGTGGCGAAGGTGTTGGCGATGGCGCAACCCGCGCTGCTGTGGCGGATACCCGCAACCAACGCATCCGGTCGCTCACCCCACAGAGTCTCCAGGGCGTCGGCGACACACCGCAGTGTGCCATCTCGAGCTTCCTGCTTGAAAATCACGTCATCGCTCATCTCGTTCCCCTTTCAAAGGAAGGTACAAGGTTGGCATAAGTGTACGTCTAGCAGACGTACTAGGTCAAGAGAATTCTGCTAGGATAGAACTATGACCGTGCTAGCACTATTTACACGAGATCTTCGGCTAGAGGATAATGCTTTACTTAATTCTGGCGAAACAATCGTGCCGGCATACATCGTAGATTCAGATCTTACGCATGCCCACAAAAACGAGTTCGGACAGTCGTTCATGGTAGACTCGCTCAACGATCTCGATAAAGCACTGCAAAAACACCATACCAATCTTGCCATTGCTCACGGCACGTTTGCTTCGGCACTCGCCTCTCTTATTTTGCAACACAAGCCCCTCATAGTCCGTATGGCTCGCGACATCACGCCATACGCCAAAAAACGTGAACAACTTGCCGCCCAAATTTGTGCGAAAGAAAATATTGAACTAGAACTTATTGATAATCACTGGCTCCTACCTTTTGAAAAAACCATTAAAGCCAATGGCGAGCCATACACTGTTTTTACGCCTTTTTTTAAGCATGCTAGCCTGCTGGATATTCCGGAACCGCACACTCCAGAAGAACTAACTTTCGCAAAACTTAAGTCCTCAAAAATACCAGAAGCAGAAAAAAATTCAGGAAAAACTCAATCCGGCGGTCGCACCGCGGCACTAAAAATCCTAAACAATTTGAACGATTATGAGAGCTACGAGCACGAGCGAGACTTTCCTGCCCTCAATCGCACCACTCACCTTTCTGCCCATCTGCACTGGGGCAGTGTGAGCGTACGAGAAGTACACGCGGCTGTTTCTACGCGGCTTAGTCCACACCATCCACTCATTCGCCAACTGTGGTGGCGAGAATTCTTTAGTAGTATTGCCTTGCATTTTCCACATGTCTGGCAACACAACTACAAACGCGGGTATGATGCGCTTCAATGGCAAAATAATGAGGACTTTTTGCGTGCCTGGCAGGAAGGAAAAACCGGTTTTCCAATGGTGGACGCTGCCATGCGCTGCCTCAACGAAACCGGCAACATGCATAATCGACTGCGCATGATAGTGGCAAGCTTCTTAGTAAAAGACCTCCACATTAACTGGCGTGAGGGCGAGAAATACTTTGCTCAAAAACTCGTAGATTATGATAAAGCCATTAATAACGGCAATTGGCAATGGGCTGCCGGAACTGGGGCTGACGCTGCGCCGTATTTTCGTGTATTTAATCCGTGGCTACAGCAAGCAAAATTCGATGGCAATGCAGCATTTATCAAAAACTGGGTGCCCGAACTTGCTCGCACCGAGACAAAGATTATTCATGATCCAAGAGCGATCCGACCGAATTACCCCGAACCAGTTGTTGACCACGCGCAAGCCAAAGAAGTAGCACTTGCTATGTTTGCCCAAGCCCTGAGAAAATAGCAAGATGAAAAATCCCACTTCTCGCCTCGACCACATCGTAGCCTGGACAAAAAAACACCAAGTTGGGATGGCCATTGCTGTTCTATTGGTAATTGGTTTTGTGTCTCGCTTTTTTATGTTTGGCTACCCTAACCAAGCAGTGTTTGATGAAGTATATTTTGGTAAGTTCGTAGGCGCGTATTTCTCTGGTGCGTATTACTTCGATATTCACCCGCCTTTTGCTAAACTCCTGATTGCAACTTTTGCAAAACTTATGGGTTACAACCCAACATCATCGTTTGCGGCAATTGGTACTACTTTTACCGACAGCGGCTACCTATACCTCCGCTTTCTCCCCTCACTGGCGGGTGCACTTTTGCCGCTTGTATTATTCAGTATCGCTCGCGAATTTGGGCTCAAATCCCGCACAGCATTCCTAATCGGCATGCTTGCGGTTTTAGACACTGCACTTTTAGCCCAAAGTCGTTTTATTTTAATCGATAGCCTACTCCTACTCTTTAGCTTTTCCTCATTCTGGCTCTATTTAGTATGGCGACGATCAAAGCAAGTATGGGTTCTCATGCTTGCCGCCGCTCTGGCCGGCATGGCAATTAGCGTTAAGTGGATAGCTCTGCCATTTATTTTGTTGCCAATACTATACGAATTCTTACACCACGCTAGCTTTAAGCGCATGTTCAAAATTCTGGCAGTCTACACATCAATTGCAGCCACGCTGTACATAGCTTTTTTTGCAGTTCATGTTTCTCTACTCACTAAGACGGGCGATGGCGATGCATTCATGTCGCAAGCCTATCAAAGCAGCCTTGAAGGCAACCCGAATGCAACCACTAATGCACAATCCACGTTATCTCTGCCTGAAAAAGTTATCGAGCTCAATCACGAAATGTATGCCGCTAATGCTCGCCTTACAGCCGGACATCCATACGGCAGCAAATGGTACGGCTGGCCAGTAATGATAAAGCCAATATCTTACTGGGTGCAGGGCAACGCACAAATTTGGTTGGTCGGAAACCCAATTGTTTGGTGGGGAGGTGCAGTGGCAATTATTTGGATGCTCGTAGATCTCTTTACGAAAAAAATACCATCTAAAAAAATGCCAGTTGCCCTCTTTATTGTTCTCGGCTTTTTCATGACCTGGCTACCATTTGCACTCATTTCGCGCGTCATGTTTCTGTATCACTATTTCATTCCGCTCTGCTTTTCCATTCTGGCAATTGGCTTTTGTCTCGACCGTGCCGAATGGAAAATGCAAATCTCGCTCTTGCTCCTCACCATTGCTGGCTTCATACTCTTTGCTTCAGCAGCCTACGGCCTTGAACTCTCACAGGCCTTTAACAATATTCGTACTATCATCCCAATTTGGCAGTAATCTTAAGGCAAACTTCAACAAATACCGTATAGTAGAGTCATATGAATAACAAACTTCTTCTCGCAATTCTTGGTGTGATTGTCGTTGGTGGACTCATCTTTGGCATCTATACCGTCTCCAATAATTCCACAACAACAAACACAACAACTGAACAATCCACACAGGCTGAAGCAAGTAACTCACCACTCACGAGCAGTTCTCCTTCTGCAACTGGCAGCACCATAAGCAAAGCCGAACTTGCCAAAAATAATGGTAAAAATGGTGCCGATTGTTGGGTCGCAGTAAACGGCAAGGTCTATGATGTGACCGGACAAGACGAATGGGTAAATGGATCTCATACCCCTTCTAACGGCCAAGCTCAATGCGGGCAAGATGAGTCCGCGGCAATTGGCAGCTCACCACACGGCACAAGCGTACTTTCTAGTCTGCCTGTAGTCGGTACATACGCAAACTAATCTATTTCTTGGCTTTGGCTTTTTTAGCTAGAGATTTTTTGGATGTTTTCTTCTTGGGGACAGTTGATACCACTTCTGCTTCTTCAATTTTCGCTTCCGGCCGTACGCGCGGGCGCTTAATGACGTAGTAATACACAACTGCAGCAATTCCCCACAACCCAACAAACAAGCTAAGTATCAGAACAATCGTCCACATCATCCGTTCGTCATCACTCTGCCAGTCTTTACGCGTAAGGGCATCGATCAACATTAAGATCCATAAGATGAACAAAAAAAGTGCGAGCCCAGCAAAAATCAGGCCAAGCACCAAAGCCAGCAATATAAATAAAAAGGCCGCCCCAGAATTTGAAACTTCAGCAAGTGCTAGCACCATACATTACTCCCTTATATTTCTAGACTACAACACCCAACCTTTTCGCGCCAACTACTTGGAAAATACCAGATAGAATGGTAAAATAATCCGGTCTTCAGAAAATTTGGTGCGCGGGTATGGTATAACGACTATTATTCCTGCCTTCCAAGCAGGCGATGCGGGTTTGATTCCCGCTACCCGCTCCATATGAAGACTTTATTCCCCTACATAACCGCGACGAGCCCCGATAGCTCAGCTGGATAGAGCAGGAGACTTCTAAGCTCAAGGTCGTAGGTTCGAATCCTACTCGGGGCGCCATAGTAATTGTTGCTCTGTTGGTTGTTGCGATTTGTATCGCACTTAGAGATAAGCGCTCTAACCAACTTTTTTCTGAGCCTCAATACAAGCATATAAAACATGGTGGGTGTAGCTCAGTTGGTTAGAGCGCCGGGTTGTGGTCCCGGAGGTCGTGGGTTCGAGACCCATCACTCACCCCATAGCAATTATTAAAAAAGACTTCTTCAGTGGAGTCTTTTTTATTGACTTTTTACTAATTTTATACTAATATAATACTCTATTTCGCACCTTCCAGAAGAAAGTTGAACCATGGAAGTACTCATTACCTGCTGGCAACGCCAATTCGATTCCCTCGAATGGGGTGAAGCGAGCTGTAGCTTCACATCGCTGAGCTACATCTGCTCCCAGGTTGCCTCCAAGGCACGAGTCGAGATCGAAGTCCGCAACGATGAGATCGCCATCTTCTACATCTCCGGTGAAGACATCGCTTATTACCAAATCGAAGTCACATGCAATTCATGTGATCGAGAAGAAGTCATCCAGTGGCTAACTGAGGCCGCCTCGCTCAGGAGGCTAGCGTAATACCTACAATCACCGTGTTCGCCGGGACTACCCCGGTACAAGTTGACGAAGAGACCTACGAGATCGCCAAGCTGATGATCGAAGGCATCCCAACCCCAGTAAGGCTGGAAGACCTCTTCGATATCATCCTGCTACTTGTAGCGGACGGCTATCCGAACAGTGCAGTCACGATCGCGTACGCTGCCACAGTCCAAGTCGAGCGCGACAACTACTGGACCGACCAGATCCTCGACGACGCCTACTTCGCCGAACAAGGAGCACAGCAATGATCATTCTCGTGATCGATGACGAACGCACCTGGCCGAACTTCTATCGCGACATCGTGAGGCCAGGCATCAGCGTTCTCCATGCCTGGACGCTCGAAGAAGGCCGGGAGCTGTTCAACAAGCATCGCGACACCATCGCGTTGATCATCATGGACGGTCGCGTTCGAGCCCCCCCTCGATGAGTCGATCGCTCTGGTACGCTACTTCCTAGAAGAAGCTCACTTCACCGGCCCGATCGTGGCGGCAACTGGAGACCCAACAAACAGCGCTAAGCTGGTGCACGCCGGTTGCGAACGATCCTGGGATAGCAAGTTCCCAGATCGCGCAGAGGCCCGAGAGCATTACCCAGGCATCTTCGCCTGACCCCGACCCGCAGAGAGATCTGCGGGCTTTTTAATTAGCTCTACGAACTAGTGGCGCCAACCACTTACGTGGAATAAACCGACTGACAAACACATTCACCTTGTTGCGCGCGCCAGGAATAATCACCAGCTTATTTTTATGCAGACCTTTCACTGCAATCTCTGCAACTTTGCGAGCATCCGCCGCCCTACCGAATAAACGGCTCCGTGTAGCATGCGCGCGGGTTTCAAAATTAGAGCGCGTCGGGCCTGGGCACAATACCGAAACCTGGACTCCTTTTGGTCGAAGCTCCTCTGCCACTGCCAACGAAAAACTGAGAACGTATGCCTTCGAGGCATAGTAGGCATCCATAAAGACACCAGGAAAAAAGCTAGCAATGGAGGCTACATTCAAGATTCTTCCTTCCCCGAGTTCAGCCATAGCTTTTGCAAAATATTTTGTAAGTTCGGTGAGACTTACAATATTCAACTCTAAAAGTTCGCGCTCATCTTCCCATTGAGTTTCTATAAACTCACCAAACACCCCAAAGCCCGCGTTATTTACCGCCACATCAACATGAATTTTTTCTTTGCGTAAAAAGTTGTCAATTTTTTCTACTACATTCCCAGCGGTTAAATCTTGCGCGATACTCCAAGTTTTCACGCCGTACTCCTGCTCAATTCCCCGCATCGCATCACGTAATTGACTCTCATTTTGCGCAAGACCGACAACGTTATAGCCGTCACGTGCAAACACATGCGCCAACTCAAGACCAATGCCGGAGCTCGCCCCAGTAATAAAAACTGTTTCTGGATGCATATTCATACCTCTAGTATATAACTCTACGAGCCAGGAGCAAGGAACGCTTTAGCGAGCGAGAGGAACACAAAAAAGCCACCAACATCAGTACAGGTAGTAATAAAGATGGTGGCAGATGTTGCCGGATCCTTACCGAGTGCCTTCATGATAAGCGGAATAAGTGCACCAAACAGACCGGCAATAACCAAGTTGGCAACCATAGCAATAGCAAGCACCAGGCCAAGCATTGGTGAATGATTAAATATAAGCGCCACCACTCCCACGATTAAGCCATTCACTGCGCCATTCATTGCGCCAGCCAAAATTTCGTTACCAATAAACTTCCAGCCCGAAGCCAAATCGATTTCTTTTAAGACGATGCCGCGCACAGCAACTGCCATAGTTTGAGTTCCAGCGTTACCGCCCATCCCTGCCACAATCGGCATATATACCGCCAAAAGCGTGATCGCGGCAATTGTATCCTCAAACATCCCAACCACTGACGCGGCAAGAAAAGCTGTACCTAAGTTAATCGCCAGCCACAGCCAACGGTGCTTAAACTTTTCAATCGGTCCATCAAGTGCATCTTCTTCATTCGACACGCCGGCAAAACGGAAGAGATCACGCGTGGTGCGCTTATCGAGGATAGCTAGGATATCATCCGAGTGGATTATGCCTAGTATGCTTTTATCTTCATCCAGCACGACAACCTTACGATGCGGATGCTTGAGAAACGTTGTAACCACCGCACGTTCGTCGGAGTTGTAAATAAGAGAAGGTAGATGGCGAGTGTTATTACCAATTTTTGTACTCGCTGGCTTAAGGGCCAGAATATACACCGGTAACTCACCCAATAACTTTGAGCTTTGGTCCATGACCAAAACAATTGGCGGGCGGCCAGTTTCAAGATCGTGTTTTTCAATCAGCTTGGCAACATCACCAAATGTTTGATCCTGGTGAACCAATATATAATCAACATCCATCATTCCGGCAGCGGTTTTCGGATGGAAGCGCAACAAGAACTCCACTTTTTCCCTCAATTGTTGAGAGAGTTGGTTGGTGAGGCGTTTGGCACGAGCTTCTGGAAGTTGGCGCATGAGCTCGGTAGCTTGATCTGGATCAACACTGTTAAGAACCGGAATAAGCTCGTGAGTATGAAGATTATTCATGATGGATTTTTGCACGCGTGGTGCCTGACACAGCAGCACTCGCCCCTGATCAGCTGTATCAATACTACGGAAAATCTCCATGCGTTGCCGTGGCTTGCGCAGCATCTTTTCAATCACGTCTTTGTCGCCTATTTGACAGACAGCTGCAGGAGCTTTTTTCTTTTTGAGTAACGGGGCCATAATTAACCCACATTATACCTCTTACGCTAGGAATATGCGACTAAATATCAGTTTGACGCTCGACGCGCTCAATCGATCGAGCAAGGCCGGTTTTCGTATCGATATCAATGATCACGGCATTGAGAGTTACCGGTCCTGACGTTGGCACTTCGTGACGACGTGGCGCATTTTCGAGCCAGCGATAAATTATCACTTCTTTTTGTACGCCCAAAACAGTATTGTCTGGCCCGGTCATACCAACATCAGAAATATGCGCCGTGCCCTTTGGTAATACGCGCGCA
The DNA here is from genome assembly GCA_964646575.1 of uncultured Candidatus Saccharibacteria bacterium. Taxonomy (GTDB): domain Bacteria; phylum Patescibacteriota; class Saccharimonadia; order CAILAD01. The sequence continues at coordinate 9,879 of CAZYFT010000016.1, forward strand.
TCAGCCGTCGCAACATGAGTATGTGTTCCCACCACCGCGCTTACTCGCCCATCAAAATAATGCCCAGCTGCAACTTTTTCACTGGTTAAATCTCCATGTAAATCTATGAGTGATCCAGCAATCTGCTCGCCCGCATGAGCCGCCAGAATTTCATCAACTTTTTTGAGCGGATGAGATTGGTCGGATTGATCTGCATTATATCGACTCCCTTCAACGGAGATGAGTAGAAATTTTCCGTAAGGACTATCGAGCGTTAATGAGCCCCTGCCCGGCATTGTGTCTAGATAATTTGCAGGTCGAAGTACCGGTAGCGAATGGTCTTCAAAGTACGGATAAAATACAGCTTTTTTGAAACTATGATTTCCACCCGTAAATGCATCCACGCCCGCATCCATAAGTTCCTGCACGGACTTAATCGTTAGACCATTACCGGTCGTCATATTCTCCGACTGGGCTATCACTAAATCTAACCCAAGTTCATTGCGCAAATCCGGCAAAAGCTTTTGCACCGCGCGTCTACCGATCCGCGCAACAACATCACCGATAAAGAGAACCTTCATTGCAGATATTTCCTTAGGCTCTCTCTGTAAAGTGCTGTGTTTCGACAAAATTCATAAAGTTTATCGGTATCATCACCTTGACAGCTTTTTATTTCCCGAATTTTACTGACAGAAGGCAATTCACCACGTGTTAATTCAGGAAATGTACAGTAAATATCCGTCTCACGCACGTCTAATGTTTTGCGATTGCAGGAATACTGATCGAGTGCCTCCTTATCAAGGCTACTCTTTTGGGAATACTGAACTACATATACAAAAATACCACCCACTATTAAACATACTGTTAGGCAAATCAGAGCAAATAGCACATATTTTTTACTATTACTATTTGCGGGTATCATCATTATTTCGCATACTCCTCAGCGCGAGTCTCACGTATTACATTTACTTTAATTGTGCCAGGGTATTTCAATGTTGCCTCGATTTTAGTGGCGATATCTCGAGCAAGTTTAATTGCCGAGAGATCATCTACATCGGCCGGTTTTACGAATACACGAATTTCGCGACCGGCTGACATGGCGTAAGTTTTCTGGAGGCCAGGAAACGTGTTGGCAATATTCTCAAGATCCTTCATACGCTTTGCGAAGTTTTCTACAGAGTCACCACGAGCACCCGGGCGACCAGCAGAAAGCGCATCAACCGCACGTACAATTACTGCCTCTGGTGTGGTGGCTTCAATATCATCGTGGTGAGCTTCGGCTGCGTGAATAGTCGGTTCATCCAGACCATATTTTTCGAGTAACACGCGAGTGAGGTGATGATGTTTCCCTTCCATCTCGTGAGTCACTGCCTTACCCAAATCATGCAAATAGGCAGCGCGGCGCGAGATGCGCACATCAGCGCCAACTTCCTCGGCAATCATGGCAGCAAGGTGAGCCATCTCAACCGAGTGCTTTAATACATTTTGCGAGTAACTGGTACGGAACTTCATCGAGCCCATCAAGCGAACAATTTCTGGCGGCAGACCAACTACACCAGCCTCGCGGCCAGCTTCCTCTCCAGCTTTTTTTATTTCGTCTTCAATCTCGTTCTGAGCTTTCTTTACAACTTCTTCGATACGAGCTGGGTGAATACGCCCGTCTTTAATAAGCTTTTCTAATGCCACGCGAGCGACTTGCCGACGAACTGGATCAAAGCCAGAAACAACGACTACACCAGGAGTTTCATCTACCAAAATATCTACACCGGTTGCTCGTTCTAGAGCCTGGATATTGCGACCCTCTTTTCCAATAATGCGACCTTTCACATCGTCACTCGGAAGCGGCACTGTTGTAACTACGCGCTCAGTCGCAACCTCTGTTGCCATACGCTCCATGGCCTCCACCATAATTTCTGCCGCATTATGATCGGCCATTTCTTTGGCTTCTTTTTTGCGCTTTTCGATGTACTCCACTAGATCATGCTTAATGTCTTTTTCGGTCATTTCCATGATTTTTTTCGTGGCATCAGCTTTTTTGAGCTTAGCGATTTTTTCGAGATTCTCTTCCTGTTTTTTACGAATCGCACGAAGCTCATCCTTAATGGCATCAATCTCTTTCTCACTCGCCTTCAAGTTATCACTCTTGCGCTCCAGCTCCGAAAATTTATCGTCCAAATTTGCCTCGCGATTTGCTACACGCTTTTCGGCATCATCGAGTTTTTCACGACGACGTTTTTCATCTGCTTTGGCTTCCTCGGCAATTTTTACCGATTCTTCTTTTGCTGCCAGTGTAATTTCCTTCGCTTTAGCTTTTGCGTTATCGATAACTTTTTTGGCTTCACCTTCTGCAGCTTTAGTGCGTGTTTTATCGTAGGCAGTTTTTGCACCCACGCCGGCGGCCAGCGCAACAATCGCAACGCCAAGTGTAATTGGTTCCATAATTCACCTCATTTCTACAGCAATCTTACAGTCGGTGGGGCTGCAAAATTGGTCAAATTATTATGTGTTGTATTTCAAAAAATAATCAAAAAACAGATTTACTGTGCATCTCTATTGTTCGCCTTTTCGGGCCAGAGTGCAAGCTTGAGGGGGTATACTAGTAACCATGGAAAGAGGTCCAAAAACTCCAAATGCTTACTATCGTGTCAGCGTGAAAGCACTGATAACAAACGAAGAAGGTAAAATTCTCGTAGTGAATGAGCGTAGTCTAGGCTGGGATTTGCCTGGTGGCGGTTTAGACTGGGGTGAGAGTGCGGGTGATGCATTAAAAAGAGAACTTCTAGAAGAACTTGGTTGTTTGGCCGAGATTGAAGAACAGCCGTGCTTAATTGCACCCTCAAGCGCCGCCGTATATGACCGACATGTGCTTTGGATTATTTATAAAGCCAAGATAGATCCTGGTGAAATTCAAAAAACTGATGAGGTGAGTGAAATTGCTTTTGTGAGTGTAGAAGATTTTCAGGCCAACGAAGAAAAGTACGAAGCTATGACCTGGGAAAGTCCGATTGATTTCTGGGCAGAACTGAAAAAACTAGTTAAAAGTAGCTAGTTTTTTGGTTTTGTAATATTTGGTTCGCGATCGTATGTCGGAATTACATACTTGCCGGTATTTGCCTGGGCAAGTTTTTGTGTGCCCATAGCTAACCAGTTCTCACCTTCACCCGCCGCGACAGGAATTTTGTGAGAATACGCGAGAGCATTGGCAACCGTTGCACCAATGCGCAAACCAGTAAATGAACCACTCCCAGAAAATACTATAATTCCAGAAAGTTTTTGGGTCGAAGCATTATTTTCTGCCAAGAAAGCCTGAATTTTACTTACCAAAGTTGCGGCCAGTGTGCGATGGGCTTCCCATTCGTATCTGGCTATTTCTTTGCCTTCTTCTACCAAAATAAGTTCCGCTAATGGCTTATCGGTTCTCAATGCCAGTATCATTCTAGTGTCTCCAATTCTTGTTTCGCGTCGGCCAGCCTCTTTTGTGTCGACTCGCCCGTACCACGCACTTCATAACGGCGAGCATCTTCATCTATAAAATGTACCTCTACCACAAACCTATCCTCGGTGAGATGATTTCGAAAATGATCTGCCCACTCCACGCAAATTACCGAGTCACCTCCAGCAATTACCTCTCGCATTTCTTCTAAGAGAATTCCATCATCACCCAAACGATATAGATCGTAGTGTTCGAGCGTACCGCCACTCGGGATCTTGTACGAACGCTGAATATTATATGTCGGGCTCGTTACTGTTTGTTCTATACCAAGCCCAGCGGCGATACCTTTAATGAGCGTGGTTTTGCCACCACCAAGATCACCAACAAACTCTAGCACATCACCAAGCTGTAAGATTACGCCAAGCTTACGACCGAGAGCTAAGCTTTGCTCGTAGCCTGACGAAAAAAGATGTAATTTCTGGTCTGTATTCATATACTCCATATCCTACCGCGAGAACACCTATTCCGGCTACTAACCAAACCCACGGGACCGATTCAGCCTGTGCATCCACCATATCCGTATTCTTACTTGCAGCACTCGCAGCTGCTGTTTTTGCGAGCTTAGGTGTCTTAGCCTTTGCGACTTTAGCTTTTTTCTTTGCGGATTTGACGGTTGTTTTCTTCGACTTAGACTTGGTGACTGCCGCGGCAACAACCTCCTGACTGGCAAGCGGGCTATTTGCCGCATTGGGAGTTGGAGTAGCCAACCAGCCCCAGCCTTCAGTACTTGAGCCATATGTTAACCCTTCCTGAGCAGCGCCATAATCTGGAGTAGTCATAACCGTTTCACCAGCTGGGTTTACAAGCGCAACTGTGTCCCCAGAATTATTGAGAGATATTTTTGTCAGCGAAGACATAAGCGCCAAATACTGGCCGGATTGTAAACTCACACCATCAAGAGAAGATGTGTGACCAGCTGCATCTCGTAATTTCCAACCATTTAACTGCACGCTTTCTGGACCAGCATTAAACAGCTCAATGAACTCATCGGAAACATCCGTTGCCGGAGCAGTAGGGTCGGGAAATAATTCTGTAATCTCTACCGTTGCATCCAGTTCTGTCGACACTGGTGTTGGGTTAACCGGATCAGGATTAGATGGAGTTTCAGTCGAGATATCAATGTTAGCAGCCTCGAAATCAGCAACATTATTTTGTGTATCAATCAGCTGACCAGATGTATCTGATTTACGCGTAAGGACCTGGCCTGCCATAACCGCAGAAGCCGTAGTTCCTTCCGGCGCGTCTCCCGTCCCCCATGCTAAAGCATCAAGAAGTTCTCCTGTAGATGACAGAATTCTGAGGTTACCACCACTTTGTGCGAATCCACTATCAAGCTCACCATTACGATCTCGTTTAGTGGCAAACACATAATCCTCACCACTAGCGATTGTCGCGCCATTAGCCACTTTAGCTTTCTCATACCAACTCTTACCGGTAGCGGCCTTATATTCGACTGCAACACCACTGATGTCTATGCTCGAGAGACTAGCATTATGAATCATCACAAATTCATCAGTCGCATCGACTGGAGAGCCAAAGTATGCCTGATAAATTACGAGACCCTCAGTGCTTTTATTCGTCTCGGCCTGCGCAATCTGAGCTGCAGGCACCAAAGCAAAAACTCCTGCCAATAATCCTAAAAGTACACGCTTCATTCTTCCCCCTATTCTTTTCAGCTGTTCCCAACCATACACCTGCCGAAAACCGAAAGTAAAGCGTATGCGCAATACTTTTGTCAAAAAACCCAGTCTAACAGATGATTTTTATACATCTTGCTTATGCTAAAATGAATGGTGAATATGCG
>CAZYFT010000017.1:0-12839 GCA_964646575.1 uncultured Candidatus Saccharibacteria bacterium
ATGAAGCAATTCCAAACGGGGCGAGCTTAGTAGATATTCAAAAGTTATGGCTCGACGGGTTGCGCGAGCAATTTGGTGATTCTGTTGAAGTAGATGATATCTTCCAGCACGAGTGGTCTTACATCCCGCACATTGTACACACCCCGTTTTACTGCTACGCCTATAACTTTGGAGAATTGCTTAGTTTGTCCCTATACTCGAGATATAAGCAGGATGGAGAGAGTTTTGTGCCAAAAATTGAGGCCATTTTAGCAGCTGGCGGCTCACGTGATCCAAAACTCGTATTGCAAGAGGTTGGGATAGATTACGAAAGCGAAGACTTCTGGCGTGGTGGGTTTGAAATTATTCGCGGATGGATGAATGAGTTGCAGGAGGCAAAGTAGTGGCTGATAGCTTTCAGGTAGATAAAGATGATCTCAAAAAGCGGCTTACAGCAGAAGAATTTGAAGTCACACAGAATGCTGGTACGGAAGCACCATTTACCGGCAAGTACTGGGATGAGCATGCCGACGGTACCTATACCTGTAAGGTGTGCGGTCAAGTTTTATTTGATAGTGAGCATAAGTTTGAGTCTGGCTCTGGTTGGCCAAGTTTTGATCGAGCAGTTCCGGGATCGGTTGAGATGCGCGAGGACGCAAGTCACGGCATGACACGCACTGAGGTGGTGTGCAGCAAGTGTGGCGCGCATCTAGGACACATGTTTGAAGATGGCCCACGTGAGACAACCGGGCAGCGCTTTTGTATCAATTCTGCTAGTTTAGACCTAAAGAAATCTGATTAATAAAAAAAGTGGGTGAGAGGACGAATCCTCCCACCCGGTTGGCTCTCGCGAAGGGCTAGCAGCCGGTGCCGGCCCAAGGGGATGTGCCGACGTTCCGGAGCGTCCACATGGCGACAGCATCCTGTACGTACCAGGGCGCGTGCAGGGCGCGTGCGTAGCCGCCATGGCCAGAACGAACCGACACGTTGCGCCACGTCGAGTCCAAGAACTGGTAGGCTCCAGATGCAGAGCTGCGCGGATTGTCCTCGCCATACCCGTTGGTGTGAGGCGCGGGACCCCGGTCTGACTCGTGATGACGTACGCACGTCAGGAACGGGTGGTTCTGCACCGCCAGACGCTCCATGTGGATGCGTCTCGCGAGCGCGATTTGCTCCGGCGTGCAGCTGGCGAGCACAACAGCGCCCAGGCTCACGATCGCGAGGATCGTTGCACGTCGAATGTTCTTGCTGGATTGCATGGATTACTCCAAAGGTGCACGAAGGCCAAGGGGGTTGGCCTTCTCGGGGTGTTGTCAGCTTGTGAGCTATCCTTACCACGTCTCGATGGTGTCTACGACGTGACTAAGCTCAAGGTCTCAGCTTCGCAAATTGGCGTGCTCTTAGGCACTCTTTGCGGAGTTCAGACTGGTTTGACAACCTAGTTACATTAACACAAATTTTAAGCTAATGCAAGTATAAGGAGAATAGGTCATGGATCCATTTTAAAATTCTCCACCTTTACCGCAATAGTTTACGAGATCCCAGTGACACCAGCCCCAACGAGGGTGGTCTACGGCGTCTCGGAGGGCGAGGACGTTATAGTAAGGATCATTCCAAGGCCCCTTTAAAAATAGGCGCTGCAAAGTAGAAGAGATTTGGGCGCAGCCAGCATACTGACTCCCGGGACGTCGGGCATTAGGGTTGTTGGTAGATTCACGAAAGACAACTTTTACAGCTCGCGGATAGTCAATTCTATCCTGAAAAATGTAATCTACAGCTTCACGACAGTTAGAGAAAGCCTGATACGGAGGATTAAGATAGGCAATTGGGCTTGGTACGCGCAAGGCGGCAATACGGTCGGCACTATCCTGACAGTCTCCATAGGCTGATGAAGCCGGTGCAGCCTGGGCACACACCTGACGCATCGTTTCTAAATCGAGTTCCGAAGCGGCTGCAGTACTATTTTTTGGAGTAGGAAGAGAAAATGCACTCAGGACAAGAGCCACGGAAAGGGTAGCCACTGTCATCAGTGCATGTGATTTCTTTTGATTATGCGTATGTGGGATGTGCTTTTTGTGTTTCATAGACGTCGTTTTTCGACTACGACGCTGTCTATTTTAGCATAACCGGCTTACTTTTTCAAGTGCTTGGTTTTAGGTGGTGCGCACATGGCGGGTGAGTTCTTTGCGAAGCTCGGCAGGGTGGTTAGTGGTGATAAATTCTGCACCAGCACGCAATTCGTCTTGGTAGTCTTCATTTTCACCGCGTCCGGCCCAGAGGTCGACTGGTTTGCCGAGCTCGTGTAGGCGGTCGGTATAGCCAGATTTGGCGCGTCTCGAGGCAACAGCTAGCGCATCAAAACGAGAAACCAGCCAACCAGGAGGCGTCCAGCCAAAAAATGGTACAAAAGCCCAGCAGGTTTTTGCGGCTGCGTTGTTTTTCTCTATGTCGATGAGGAGTCGGTGATCGAATGATAGGAAGAGCGTTTGGTTTACAAGGCCGTGGTTGGCAACGGTGTCGTACACTCGTTCGGCGAAACGACCGGGGTTGAGTCGATAAAATTTTAGCTCGACGACGTAGTTGATTTTCTTACCAAACGTGGCGAAAACTTCGTCGAGCGTTGGTATGCGTTCGCCGCGAAATCTTTCACCAAACTTTATGCCGGCATCTAGGGTTTTAAGTTCTTTGAGCGTTTTTGACGCCACTAAGCCCTTGCCGGTTGTGGTTCTATCTAGTGTGAGATCATGCATGATGACGAGTTTTTTGTCTTTGGTCATCTGTACATCGAGCTCAATGGCATCGGCTTTTTGGCGAATAGCCTCTCGAAAAGCAGCCAAGGTGTTTTCTGGGGCATCGGCCGAAGCGCCGCGGTGGGCGATAATCATTGGCGTCTTGCGCTCTTTGAAGAAGGCGTGCATGCAACTAGTATACGCGAGGCGGTCAGATTTCGTGATACTATCAGATAGATAAGGAGCGTGGCTTTGAGCAAAAAAGATATTATTTTGGCAGAGCGAGCTTTTTTTGTGAAGACTCTTAAGGGGTTGAAACAATCTGAATGGCGAGCAGATACTCTGTGTGCCGGTTGGGATGTGGAAGATTTGGCAGCACATCTTATTGTGCGCGAGCGGGGGAATATACCGGCGCGAGCAGGTATTGTAGTGCCTTTTTTGCACCACAAGCATGATGCTGCGATTACGAAAATGAAACGAATCGGGCATCAGAAAATGATCGCGCAACTCGAAAAACCACCAGCTTGGGTGAAGCGTTTGCCGTTTAATGTGATTGAGTTTTATGTGCATAACGAGGATTTGTTGCGCGGCAAACTGGGGCGTTCCAGGGTGATTTCAGATGAGCTGGAAGCTGCATTGTCGGAATTTGTACCTCAGCTGGCGCGCTTTGCATTCCGGCGGGTTAATGATGGTTTCAGGCTTGTAATTCATGATGAAAGTTCTGGCGAGACGCACGAGCGTAGTGTCGGTAAGTTTTCTGAGGGTTCACCTGAACTCGAGATTTCTGGACGCGCAGGAGAGCTCATCTTGTTGTTTATGGGGCGTGGCAAACATGCCAAGGTTAAGTCATCGGGTACGGACGAGGCAAAACGTCTGTATAGACTTGCCGACATCGGTATTTAATCTTGAAGTTTTGACATATTTTTGGTAGAATTCAAGTTCTCTGTACCTTATCCGCTTTGAAAGAAAGTGAGCCCAGCAAATGAGCCATACAGGCCAAGCTGTCGATACAACGAGCGTGTTGCCACCGAAACTACCGGAAGGTATGACGGTGCGTGGAACGAACGGCAGGGAACTGCATGTCTCGCTCAGTAGGTTGAGCCGCGTACATGATTTCAAGCTGATGTTTCGGGTAGGTGATACGACCGCCCACCTGGACTACGTGGATGTTGAATGTCTGCGTGAGGCGGTGCGTGCCAACTTCAACCAAGAAGATGGGTATTGTCAGCGCAATTTCGGTGGCAGCTTGAACCTCTGCGTGTTTGGCGGTACTATCGGCGGCCGGCGCTATGTTTCGCTGCTGTGTGCTGGTCAGGCCGTACGTCTCGACGAAGAAGGCGTTCGCCAGTTCGAAGAGAAGATGCTTCACCTCTGTGAGGGGATCGACCGTGTCTCTGCGTTGCAGCCCAATCTCGGCGCCTCTTCTCAGGATCGGAGCTGAACATGCCTCATGCTGATTCTGCATCTCGTCGTCACTTGATGACGCTCTGTCACGCAGACGATTGCTGCCCGGAGATCTTCCACTTGGCGCATCAACCGGCAGACAGTTGCCTCGAAGTGATCGATGATTTCGGCAATCACGCTGTCTTCGGCCCCGACACACTCTTGAGCGCTGAGTTGAGGCCAATGACCAACGGGCCTCAGCCGGACCTGTACCTGCTTCGTGATGACTTCGGTGGCGAAGTGTACATGCAGCTTGGTCAGTACAGCGAGATGCTGAGCGATCACAACTGCGCGTTGATTCGCGAAGTTGCCGCCGAACGGGGTGTTGGCATCTTCAACCTCGTAGAGAAAGCTCGGGCGCGTATACGCAACCTTGCATCGGCCTAGTGCCTCAACCTCAGGAGCTTCGGTTCCTGAGGTATTTTTATTAACTGGCTGATAGAATTGAAGTATGGAAACTGCACAACAATTGATTGAAGCGCTTTCACGTGAGGGTGATCCTGTACGCGCCCAACATTCCACGCGATTTTTCAAAACTGGCCCTGGGGAGTACGGCGAGGGAGATAAGTTTTTTGGTGTGACGGTGCCTGCAACTCGCAAACATGTACGAGCGGTGCAAAGCATGTCGCTCACGGAGGTGCAAAAGCTACTTGAAAGCGAGTGGCACGAGGCACGTTTGGCGGGCTGCTTAGTTTTAGTGCAGCAGTTTACTCGGAGTAATGCGGAAGACAGGCAAAAAATTTATACATTTTATTTACGCAATGCAAAACGAATAAATACTTGGGACTTAGTCGATACTTCGGCGCCATATATTGTTGGCGGCTGGTTAGTGCAGCGGGGTGATTGGGAAGTATTAAAAAAGCTCGCGCGGTCAAAAAATTTGTGGGAAAAGCGCATTGCTATGTTGGCAACTTTCGCCTTTACGCGAGCGGGAAATTCGGAGCCAACGTATGAAATCGCCGAGCTGCTTATTGCGGACACGCATGATCTCATGCACAAGGCGGTTGGCTGGATGTTGCGAGAAGCTGGTAAGCGGGTGAGTGAGGCGGAGTTGGAGATGTGGTTACGGGAAAATGGTCGGTACAAAGCGATGCCTAGAACAATGTTGCGTTACGCGATTGAGCGATTGCCTGAAGCTACGCGCCAAAGTTATTTACGCGGCGAAAAATAAAAAAGCCCAAACTGCTGGTTTGGGCAACTCCCTTGTCTCGAGTACTTATCTAGCCTAGCAGCTTGTAGATGGAAACCCAAGCATAAGCTTAATCATCAAAAAAGAAGCGTTCGTTTTGCAACTCTTCTGGTAAAAAGCCTTCTGGTGCCTGGAAGTCGGCTTTCCATTTATAGTTTTTGCCGTAGCCTAATTCTTTCATGAGTTTGGTTGGGGCGTTGCGTAGTCCGAGTGGTACTTGCGCGGTTGGATTATTTTTTACAGACTGTTTAGCCCGACTCATGGCGTCGGCTACGGAGCGACTTTTAGGTGATTTGGCCAGGGCAATTGTGGTGTGAGCTAATGTATATTCACCTTCTGGTAAACCAACTCGTTCGATAGCCTGAAAGCAGCTAACTGCTAAATTGAGCGCCGCTGGTGCCGCCATGCCGATGTCTTCGGAAGCAAGTATTACGAGGCGGCGGGCGATAAATTTTGGGTCTTCACCGGCTTCGAGCATACGAAAAAGGTAGAAAAGAGCTGCGTCTACGTGGCTGCCACGAATGGACTTAATATATGCGGAAATTAGGTTGTAGTGGTATTCGCCGGTTTTGTCGTAGCTGAGAGCCATGGTTTGCATGGCCTGTTTTACAGCTTCGATTGTGATATGCGTGGGGGAAATTTGTATGGTGGCTTCGAGCCCGCCCAAGGCCGCACGCGCATCGCCAACGGAGAGTTCGGCAAGTAAATCGAGCGCGGCCTTGTCGGCTTTGACTGAAGGATAGTTTTTGAGTGCACGCTTGAGGAGTTTTGTGAGCTCCGGTTTTGGAATGGCTTCGAGAACGACGACTCGGCTGCGGGAGAGCAGAGGCGCAATCACCTCAAAGCTCGGGTTTTCGGTGGTGGCACCAATAAAAATGATTGTGCCATTTTCGATGTGGGGGAGAAAGGCGTCTTGTTGAGCTTTATTAAAGCGGTGAATCTCGTCGACAAACAGAATGGTTTGAGTGCCAAGCCGCTGCATGGCCTTAGCATCTTCAATCACCCTCATGACATCCGCTTTGGAGGCGGTGACGGCAGAAATTTCAACAAAGTTATAGTTGCCTGAACTGGCTAAAATGCGCGCCAATGTGGTCTTACCGCAACCTGGTGGCCCCCAAAAAATGAGTGATGCTACTTGTCCGGACTCTACCAGTTCACGCACAAAGCTGCCTTTGCTTATGACGGCTTCTTGGCCAACCATCTCTTTGAGGTTTTGCGGGCGCAGGCGATCGGCCAGTGGTCGAAATTCAATTTTCTGATGAGAGTTGTCGCTGGTCATACACACAGTATATCAGGTAGTGACGAAGAAATGCCGAACACTGGAGTTTGAACGTAAGCTGATTTACTATAGGTATATGAATCGGCCACGTCGCACGCAATCTGGAGGGATCATAATTATGGGGATGGTACTTCTCTTGATGGCCGCAACGATTTTTGCGCTTGCTTGGTATGCGTTCAATGGCGGTAAACGCTCGGAAGCTACTCCTGTGCCGAGTGAGACAGTTGTACCGATTGACTAGCTCTTAGCGACGGCTGGAACTGTTGGTTGTTGGTGACGGAGACGGCGTCGGTAGGTAGTTGTCGTAATCTCCGCCAATGATTATTACGAAATCCTGAGGTGGATTTTTCACTTCTTTTTCTGGTGTGGTGGCTGTCACTTTGAGTACACCTTCAAGATATGACTTGGTATTATTCTTCGTGCCGCCGGTATAGTCGATAATTTGGGTTGTGCTATAGTCGCGCTTCAAGGCATTGGTTACCTGTGTGATCGTGAATGGTAGTTTTTCTTTTTCGAGCTTCGTTTCTAGCTTGCCACCGAGTGAAGTTGTGGCTGTACCGTTCTGGATTACGATAGTGGCGTTTTCCTGCCAGATAGGCCCGAGTTTAAAAATGTCTTTTACGAAAGTTTGAATAGAGGTGAGCGTGGTGTCGATTGGCAGGAGGTCGCTCGAGCCAGCTGGGTCAGATTTAAGAAATCCATTTGGCTCTAATGAGAATACAGCATTGACGATTTGATCGTTCGGGATATCTTTAGTGAGGTCATTGAGGCGCAGCATGCCCTGCACAGAAAGATCAGTTTTTACATTATCACCAGCCGTTTGGATGAGTGCGGTAAGTTTTGCTGGGTTCAAAATAGTTTCGGTGCTCATAGCTTTGGTGCGAATAGCTGTAATAACTTCTTGCTGACGAGCGGCCCGACCAAAGTCATCACCACAGGTGCCTTTGCGGCAGCGGGCGTATTTGAGCGCAGTCGTACCGTCTACTTTTTGCTTGCCTGGCTGCAGTTTAAAGCCGCAACTCTTCCACTGATTTTTATCGCATGGATATTCGGGGTCATAGAGCAACTGTTTGTTGTCTATCTCAATGCCGCCAACAGCATCTACAGCTTGCTTGAGCCCAGTGAAGTTGGCGCGCACGTAATAATGAACTGGTACATCGAGAAAGTTTTCGACGGTATCGGTTGCGAGGGGGATGTCACCATAAGCGTGGGCTTCATTAATTTTTTTGCTGCCATGGCCATCGATTTTAACTCGAGTATCACGAGGAATGGACACCATCGCCAGCTTATTTTCGCGGGTATTAACACTTACCAAAATATTGGTGTCTGCAAGCCCCTCGCCATCGTGACCAGGGTCACCGGTACCGATGAGGAGAATATTAACCCGACCTTCATCTTCGCCTTTTAGTTTGGTTTCAAACTTGAAGAAATTTGGTGCGATTTTTGCAATGTTAGTAAAAGTAAATATGCCAAAAGCCACCAGGCCGAGCGCGAGGCAGCAGCCAAGAAAAATAAGAACTTTTTTCCAGCGCGCGATTGGCTTTTTGGGGCGACCAGCGACTCGTTTTAGGTTGTGTCGCTTGTCTCGAACTGGATCGTAGATAAAATCTGGTTTAGGTGATTTTTGCATAGTTTTTTAAGAACTGGAGTAGCTTAGAATAATTCGGTCAAGAATGCAATCCAGCAGGTTCTATTATAGCGCGAACTTAGCTGGAAATTAGCTGAAAAAGACAGCTTATAAGCTCAAAGCCTGGGCTGCGTCTTGTACGCAAGCACCGAGCTTATCGTTAACTACTACGGTAAAATCTGGAGTTTGCGCTTGAGTATTGGCCCAAGCGCGCTCCTGGGCGGCTTCAGCCAAGCGTTCGTCGAGCGCTTCGGGATTAATGTTTGGTTGTCGCTTCATTATCCGATCTTTCTGTGTTTGCGCGTCTGGAAAGTCTAAAAATATTACTTTCACGGTGTATCCAAGCTGACGGTAGTTTTCAACACCTTTAGGGTCGACAGTGAGGATTGGTGTTTTACCGCTTGCAATCGTTTGTTCGAGTGAATAGGCTAATGTACCGTAATGATCGCCATATACAAAAGTGCTTTCGACTAACTGATTGGTATTTTCGAGCCAGGCAAACCGTTCATTGTCGACAAAAAAGTAGTGCTCAGCAAATTTCTCTTGAGATCTTGCTGGCCAGCGGGTAGTTACGCTGATAACTTGAGCTAGCGTGGGATGCTGACGCACCAACTCGTCAATAACAGCATTTTTCCCAACACCCGAACTGCCGGTTATTAAAAAGAGTGGCTTATGTATGCTCGGCAAAGTTTTGTCCCCTTACTATATAGAAAGCATAACATATTTCAGTAAATTTGTTGACAATTATTAACATTAGTGCTTTAATATAGGATATTATGAATAGATTACTCGATTACATGATCGAACGCCCAACACTCTCGACTGACGCAAAGTCAGCGGGCTTTGTTGCTGCACACAAAATTCCAGGAGGTCTGGTACTCGAGTAATATCTCATTCTTTTCGAGTAATTGGCCTCCGAAAGGAGGCTTTTTTATATCGAAAACTAAGAATCTACATTAAGCGCATTTCGGAGATCAATTGCTCGACGAGAACCCTATCGTCGAGTGAACCTAGTACAAGAAGGAGAAAGTCATGGCTTTTGGCTTTTCGATGCGCGTTACAACTGATGACGGGCTGGAGTTCACTATGGAGCCTTTGCAGACTTCGGACTCGGCTAAGATTGCAGCCGGCATGCAGAGCTACGAACTTGCTCGCACGCTGGGCTTGCCTTCGGCGCAAACCGAGCGTGATGAGGATGAGTGGTTCGAAAAGTGCCGGACCAATGCTGATTCTGTGATGTGGTCGCTTCGCTTCGAGGGGGAACCGATTGGTATCACTTCGTTGCATCGTAAGCCGAGCCGCTACAGCTCTGGTAGCTTGATTTTTCGCCGCGATATGTGGGGGAAGGGGATTGCCAAGTCCTCGCACCGAGCTCGCTGTTATTACGCGGTCCACGTTCTGGATCTTTTGGCGATTGAGTCTGAGGTGCTGTTTGGTAACACGGCCAGCATCAAGGCGCTGTTGTCGGCGGGCTACACCGAGATTGGTATTGAGCCTGCAGCTTGGTTCCGAGCCGGTGAGCGTAAGCATATGCATCGCTTGCTGTGGGTGAACCCAACTGATCGAGCCTGGAATTATTTCTGGGGTGAGGGGGAGTTGCCGCCCAGTTTGCGCCGCGAGTTTTTGCGGGGCCGCGATCGAGCCGCGGAGGCACTTCAGTGGGCAGAGGCCCACACCACCTTCTTGTGATCTCTTACAGGGGTCATCGGTCGGGCACTATGCCCGGCCGTTTTTTCAATTTTGTATACTGTATAGCATCTATGCGAATAGCTGATTTTCAAGAAATTGTTTGGGATTATTACCGTGCGCATGCTCGCCCAATGCCCTGGCGCGACAAGCCAACTCCCTATAATGTGGTGGTAAGCGAGTTTATGCTGCAACAAACTCAGGTAGATCGAGTACGTCCGAAGTTTGAGGCTTGGGTGGAGAAGTGGCCGGATTTTGCGAGCTTAGCCGAAGCCTCTACCGAAGACGTACTGCGATTTTGGAAAGGGCTAGGGTATAACCGACGGGCTTTAAGGTTGCAGGCGGTGTCCCAACGCGTACAGGCCGAGTTTGGTGGCGTATTACCAAAAGATATCGAGACGCTACAGATATTCGACGGCATTGGTCCAGGTACTGCGGGAGCGATTGTTGCGTATGCTTTCAATCAGCCAGCGGTTTTTATTGAGACAAATATTCGCAGAGTGTTTTTGCATCATTTTTTTGCTGATCGCGAAGGGGTGACAGATAAAGAAATTTTGCCTTTTATTGCTGAAGCGGTGGATAGAGAACATCCGCGAGAATGGTGCTGGGCACTGATGGATTACGGAACGTTTTTAAAAACCCAAGTAGTAAATCCTAACAGGCGCAGCAAACATTATGCGAGGCAATCTAAGTTTGAAGGTTCGCACCGTCAGTTGCGGGGAATAATTTTAGATCGAGTGCTTCAGGCGGGGTTTTTTCAAGCCGGTGATGAGGTAGTTGGTTTCGAGCAGCCTCGGGTGGACCGAGCTTGTGGTGAGCTTGTGCAGGAAGGCTTCTTGGAAGCGCAGGGTGATAGGTTTACAATGAAGAAAGTATGAAAAAAGAACGAAAGAATTGGTTTAAAGCTCGCCAGAACGGTTCTGGCTGGTTGCCGAATAGTTGGCAAGGTTGGCTTGTGGTATTTGTGTGGCTCTTGGTGGTGACGGGTGTTATTTCTTGGTTGAATTTAGTTTTTGAAAATATCTGGGTTGCGATGGCGCTATCAATTGTATGGTGTAGCTTTATGCTTGGTATGCTGACGCTAGTTGCTCATAGTAAAAGCGATAAGCCAAGCAGAGAGTCTAATCAGTCATGAAATTAGCACTATTTGTTCACCTGATTGCCTTTGCGGTCGGTTTTGGTGCGGTGATGCTTGTTGATACGATTGGCGCGCTTTGGGTTGTCGGCAAAGCTGATAAAAAGTTGGTGTTGAATGTGAGTCAGGTTGCTCAGAAACTGATCTGGGTGAGTGTAGTCTTGCTCGTTGTGAGTGGCTCCATCTTGCTTCCAGATGAAATCTCAACGCGGACACGAATGAAATTGGCGGCGGTGGTCATTTTAATAATCAACGGAGTACTACTGGATCGTCTTCATAGGGCCACGGAGCTTGCCTCGCAGAATAAGTTTTTTGATCTACCACGTGCCTTGCAGGTTCGTAGTATAGTGTTGATTTCTATCTCGCAACTTACGTGGTGGACGGCGATAATTATTGGTTTTTTGAATAGCTCCAGCCACACCCTTTAGCGCAGTTTTTTCAGTTCCTCGCGTACTATTTGTCGGTCATCCCAGACTGTTTTTTTGCCCCCAATCACCATCGATTGTTCGGCGCCTTTACCGGTAATCAACACGAGATCGCCATTGGCTGCGAGAGACAGGGCTTTTGCAATACCAGCACGCCGATCGGTAATTCGCCAGTACGCTTCATCTAGTTTACCGCCAGCTTCTTCAACTCCGGCGGCAATATCATCAATGATTTTTTCGGGGTCGTCACGATAAGGATCGACATTTGAGAGGACTACGTAGTCACTGCCGCGCATAGCAATTTTACCCATAATTGGCCGCTTGAGTTCGTCGCGTCCACCGCCTTCGGCCCCCAGTAAAGTTATGATTTTGTTGCCTTTTTGCACCATATCCTGAGCGCTATCCATAAGAGCTTGCATGCCAGTCTCTTCGTGAGCGTAGTCGACTATGACATGGAACTTCTGACCAGCTTCGATGCGCTCCATACGTCCCGGAATGACGCCCAGCTCGTTTAAGCCGTGCGCAATCACCTGTGGAGACTTGCCGAGCTCTAAGGCAGCGGCAATGGCACCAGCGGCATTACTTACATTAATCGCCCCAGGGATTGGTATGTGGTACGAATGCTTATTTATTACAAACTCGGCTCCACGTGCAGAGGTTTCTATGCGTGTGGCTCGGTAGTCACTTTTTTTAGCCACCGAGTAGCTGCGCTTGATGTCGGCGATATGCTCAAAATATTGTGTGAAGTGCTCAGCGTCAGAGTTTGCGATCAAGATTTTTGGTTGCAGGCGGCCCTGAACGGTTTTGGGTTTCTGTGAGAGACTGGCGAACACGCGCTTATTGTGCTCGTGCAGAACGTCGAGCGAGTAGTTGTGGCTAGCCATCAGCTCGCGGGTGACGTTGGTGAAAATGAGCATATCAAAGTAAATACCAATATGACGCCATTGGGCCTGACCCTCGGAAGGGACTTCCATGACTGCGTAGTGGCAGCCAGCTTGGCGCATTTCGGCAAGAACTTTTTGCATGCGATGACGCCCGGGCATTGTCATATGGTAAGGATTGAGACGTTCCTCGTGGCCAATCCGAATATTAGCCGTGCCGATAAGTCCAACCTTTGACCCGTCGCCAGATAGTGCTGCCCAGAGCAGGTTGGCTAGAGTAGTTTTGCCTTTAGAGCCAACCACACCAATTACCACCATATGACGACTTGGGTGGCGATATGCAAAGCCGGCAGCCAAGGCTTCAAAATAATGGAAGCTATTTACGGCACCTTTTGGTACGAGTTTCTTCAGGCGATGTAGCATAGTCTCTATTGTAAACGTTTTTTGTGGTTGGGCCAGGCTTCTC
>CAZYFT010000018.1:0-11141 GCA_964646575.1 uncultured Candidatus Saccharibacteria bacterium
TAAGCCTTCTCGTGATGTGCCGCAATCTGACAAAATATGCAGTCTGAGTTAGCTAGGGAGTTAATCGCTTTGGACCTCGATATACATATGTAACTTCTCGAACATTATTCACGTCTAAAATCTTCAAAAGCAATCGTGATGGACTAAGTCCCAAACCTCCGTGTGGTGGGCAGCCGTACTTAAAGAAATCCAGATAAAACTTAAGTGGTTTAAGCGATAGATCTTTCTCTCGCGCTTGAGCAATTAACTGCTCATAGCGATGTTCGCGCTGGGCACCGGTCGTAATTTCAATGCCGTTCCACAAAAGGTCAAAGCTCTTTGTGAGGGTTGGATCATCTTCTTTGCGCATATGATAAAAAGGACGCGCAGACACAGGATACTCGGTAACAAATACAAACTCATGACCATGCTTCTCCAACATGAGCGCAGATAGCTTACGCTCTTCTTCGGGACTTAGGTCATCATCTCTCTCGGTCTCTATCTCAAATGACGCCAGTAGCTGCTTTGCCTCCTTCATGGTTATTTGAGGGAATGGCAAGCTTGGTACAATAACCTCTCGACCATACATTTCTTTTATCTGCTCGCCATATTTCTCTTTAACACTTGTTAGCATAGCTGCAATCCACTTTTCTTCCTCGTGCATCACATCTTGGTGCGAATCTATGAACGAGATCTCCATGTCATAGCCGGTAAATTCCGTATCGTGCCGGCTCGTGAAAGATGGGTTGGCGCGAAATACTGGGCCTACTTCAAAGACCTTTTCAAAGCCAGATGCCATTGCCATCTGCTTATACATTTGTGGAGACTGCGCCAGATAAGCCTTGCGGTCAAAATACTCTACTTCGAATAGCTCTGCAGCCCCTTCACTAGGGATACTCATAAGCTTGGGTGAGTGAATTTCAATGAAATTATTATCAGTCCAATACTTACGACCTGCCTGCTCTAACGTCGTCCAAACTTGAAATATCAGCCTATGTTCCGGACGACGCAAATCAAGCCATCGCCAATCAAGACGGTTCTGCTGATCGGCCTGATTATCGGCTTTAGAGTTTACTGGAATTGGCAAGTTTGCGTTAGCTAATGAAAGAATTTTTATCTCTTCAGCTAAAACCTCGACTCCCCCTGGAGCCTGTTCGGCTAATTTCACTGCTCCAACTACCTCAATAACTGATTCATCGGTGATTTCTTGTGCTGTAGAGAATGGCGCGGCATCCTTAGGAACTACAATTTGAAATTGGGCCGCACTATTACGCAAAACTATGAAAGTTATCTTACTCTGCTTGCGAATAGCCTGAACCCAGCCTCGAACCTTAACAGACTTACCGGCCTGCTCTTTCAGTTGATCTATTGTCTTGTGCTGATATTCACTCATGTCATTCTTTCCTGAGATAATCTATTACCTATACCTATTCTTGCATACTTTACTACAATGAAATACGTATTATACAAATGAGTGCGCAATTTATCAACAATAATCTCCCGCTGCATATTTGATATCTTATAATAAATATGTTTTTATAACAATGCACCTTGCCAGACAACAATCCAACACTATCTGAAAGTAGTACCATGATTATTCCAGTTGAAAAGTATTTCGATTCCGCTATGACATTCTCGAAAGAAGAAGTCAACATTGCACAGAGATGCAGTGAATGGCTCCCTGATGAGATTATCGATGTGCACGCTCACTGCAATGCAGCATCTCATGTACTAGATCTTCCCGAAGCGATTTTCCGGCACATGATGTCAACCTTCCCATGGTACACCATCGAGCAATCGCAACGCGCCAAGAGCCTCTTGTTCCCTGGCAAATCCGTGCGCACAATCCGCTTCGCACACGCCCCCAAGGGCATTGACCACAAGTCAGCCAATGATTACTTGGTTGAGCAGTGTCCTCCAGGAGATCGAGTTGCCCTGTACGGAATTCCCGACGACCCGGATTACACGCGTACGCAGCTGGAGTCGGGCCAGTACGTCGCCCTGAAGGCGTATTACCTGTACTTTGTGCCAGCAGCCAAGACCATCTACGAGTATTTCCCCCCTGAAACTCTCGAGGTAACTCAAGCTCTTGGTTTGCCGATCATCCTGCATTTGCCAACCATGATCACAACTTCTCTCGAGCAGCTCGAACAGCTCGTGCGAGATTTCCCTCGTCAAAAAGTGGTTTTGGCTCACCTTGGCCTACCTCACCTGCCGGTTCCAGGTCTGGAAGAAGCGTATGCACGTGCCGCCGCTCACGAATCAGTGGTCATGGACACAGCCATGATTCCTTCCGCGGAAGTTGTAGCTATGGCTCTCAACGCCTTTGGTTCTCAACGGATCATGTTTGGCTCTGATGAACCCGTCAATCTTATCCGAGCCGTAGTGTTCGACCACCCTACAAAGGGTCAGCGGCTAGCTGCTCGTGGCTATCATTGGGTTGACCCAGAGGACGAAGCAGCCTACGGCCACCTGGCCGACTCGGCCGTTCACATGCACTGGCAAGCACTGATGGCCGTTCGTGACGGCGTTACTAAAGCTTACGCCGCGCAAGACAGACAAGAGAGTGCTCTTCGAGAAATCTTTGCAGAGAATGCTCGACACCACTTTGGCATGTAAAGCACCCGCCAGTGAGCTATCACTGGCGGGTTTTATATTTAGTTATAAAATTGACTATTTTACAAGTTTATGTTATTTTATGCACACTGTACCTTGAATACTTAGGAGTGACATGAAGACTCAATTCGTCGCGGATTTGCAAAACAACGCGATGCTCGGCCACACAGGCGAGGTTGCGCTTTCTGGATGGCTTGGCTCAAAGCGGGATCACGGAAATCTGCTTTTCCTCGACATTATGGACTCCACCGGATCGATTCAAGCAGTCGTTAACCGTCAGCACGTCAGCGAAGAAGCTTTCGCGGCTTGCTCGTCTGTATCGGAAGAGTCAGCTGTAGAAGCCACTGGCACGCTGCAGCTGCACCCTCGTACTGGTGAGGTAGAATTGGCCGTCACAGACTTCGCAGTCATCAATTTGGCAACCATGGACTTCACCCCCTCTCCCCGATCGTACTTCGACATCTTCGATCCGAAGTACACAGACCTGATGCTTCGTCAGCGCCATATCTACCTGCGCAACCCGCGCGTCATGGCTATCCTGCGATTCCGATCGCTGGTAATGGACGTGGCTCGTCGATGGTTCGCACAAGAAGGCTTTCTCGAGTTCGACGCACCAATCCTGGTTCCCGTCCCTCTCTATCACGATCGCACAGCCATTGATTTGGCCGTGCATGACGAACCCGCCTTCCTCTCGCAATGTGCCGGCTTCTACTTGGAGGCCGCCGCACAGGCGTTTGAGAAGGTCTACAACATGGCTCCAAGCTTTCGCGGGGAAGAATCACGAAGCAAGCGACACCTCACCGAGTACTGGCACATCAAGGCCGAGTTGACGTGGGGAAATCGTGAAGACGTGATTGCGCTCGTGGAGAACATGATTGCCTTCATGAATCGAACTCTCAACGAAGAAGGCGCCGAGCTGATGGAGATCATTGGCGTGGAGCCTCGTATCGACGGCATGAATGTTCCCTTCGAACGCATTACCTACGAGAACGCCATCAGGCACCTACAAGGCCAAGGCTTCGATATCAACTTCGGTGACGGCCTGGGCACCAACGAGGAAGAAGAGCTGGCAAAGCTGCATTCCGGACCCTTCTGGGTGGTTGGCATCCCGCGTGTTGTCGAACCTTTCCCCTACGTCATCGACGCCGAAGACACTCGACTCACCATGGTGGCGGACCTCATCGCCAGCGATGGCTATGGGGAACTGCTCGGTGTAGCCGAGAAGATCTTCGACCCTTCCATGCTTAACGAGCGCATGCTCGAGAAGGACAAGGCGGGCGACCCCCGTTACAACTTCGTCAAAGAAGTGCATGAGGCGGGCTGTGCTCCGCACATTGCCTTTGGCATGGGTTTGGAGCGAGCCATTCGCTGGTTCCTCTCCATCCCTCACGTCCGCGACACTATCGCCTTCCCGCGCGTTGCGGGTCGACGGTTCTACCCCTGATCTACCCTGAAAGGAAGTGCTAGAAAGATGATTCCCAAAATCGTCATCGAGGCAATCAGTCCGGAGGCCGACGGAGTAGAAGTCCGGCTGACAGGCTTCGTGGAGGTCATCCGTGACCAGAAGCGAATGCAGTTCCTGATCCTCAGGGACGCAACCGGCGCCATCCAGCTCGTCAACGACAAGCAGGCCAACGAGGTGGTGAGTTCACTCATCTCCTCTCTGTCAACCGGTTCGGCCATCGAGGTGCATGGCGTCGTCCAGGCCAATCCCAGCGCCAAGCTGGGTGGTGTCGAGGTGATGATCAAGCACATCGTTGTGCATTCGCTGGCCCATACTCCGCTGCCAATCGACGCGAACTCCAATGAGGAAAAGCAGCTTGACTGGCGAGCGCTCTCACTGCGCTCACCACGATGGCAGCTGATCCTCCGCGTGCAGACGGCACTTGAAGAGGCTATGCGGTCCTTCTGGTCACAGCACGGCTTCAACGAGATCCACTCGCCAAAGCTGATGGGCACCGCAAGTGAGTCGGGCAGTGAACTGTTCACGCTCGAGTACTTCGGACAGATGGCCACTCTGGCGCAGTCTCCTCAATTCTACAAGCAGCTGGCGATTGCTGGCGGCTTGGAGCGTGTCTTCGAGATTGGTCCGGTTTTCCGAGCCAACCCGTCGTTCACGTCTCGCCACGACACTGAGTTCACTTCGGTGGACATGGAGATTGCCTGGATCGACTCACCCGAAGATGTGATGGAGATTGAAGAGCTGTGGCTTGCCCACTGCTTGTCGACACTCCGTGAGCATCTCGGTGAAGAGATCTTGGCCGAGTTTGGTGTTGAGGTGGTCGTCCCCTCCGTTCCGTTCCCGCGCATCACGCTGGCGGAAGCACAGGAGATTGCCAAGGCCGGAGGACACACTCCATACAAGGTGGACGACCTCGACCCGGAAAGTGAACGGGCTCTGAGTCGCTATGTTTTCGGCAAATTCGGTCACGAGTTCGTCTTCGTGACTGAATGGCCCGAGACGGCGCGCCCCTTCTATCATATGCGGGAAGACAGCGAACCGAGCATGACTCGTAGCTTCGACCTGCTCTGGAAGGGCCTCGAGATCACTACCGGTGCCCAGCGAGAACATCGCTACGAGCAGCTCTGTGCTCAGGCAACCGAGAAGGGTCTGGCGCTGGACGCACTCGAGCCGTACCTGAACTCCTTCAAGTACGGCTGTCCCCCTCACGGTGGATGCGGAATCGGACTCACCCGTCTCCTCATGATCTTGCTCGGTCTCAAGTCCGTGCGCGAGGTCACGTTTGTGTACAGGGGTCCCAACCGGCTGCTGCCGTAGGATCACCCAGGGGCCTAGGTAATACCTAGGCCCCTTCTCTATAATTACTTATTTTTCTACTAACTTATGTTGCGAGACATACTCGCTCGTTTCTTTCTCGCTAAGCAATTCTCCCTCTTGTATCACCACAAACTTGGAAATCTTGGCATCATCCAAAAACTCACGGTCGTGACTGACTACAATGAGTGAGCCAGGATAGGTGGCAAGTGCTTTGCCAAGTGCTTCCGCAGCTCGCACATCTAAATGATTGGTGGGCTCATCCATAATTAGTAAGTTCGTCGCTCGAAGAGCGTGTACCGCGAGGAAAGCCTTACCACGCTGACCCGGACTCACCCGATTAGCCGGGAGTATTTGCGATTCACGCAGAATGCCAAACCGCGCGAGCTCTGTGGCTGCCTTCGTGCCATCCACGCCAGCCATACGCGCTACATTATCCACCAGCGGTTCATCCGGACGATCAAACTCCGGCTGCTGCTCCACAAGACCAATCCGTGTAGCTTCGGCAACTTCTCGCGTACCCTTAGCTGGCTCCAAAATACCAGTCAGTAGCTTTACAAACGTAGACTTTCCCTCACCATTCGGGCCAATTACAGCAATCCGGTCACCACCGCGCGCCACAAAATTATATGGACCAAGCTCTTTATCGTCATATTTGGCCATCGCTTTTTCGAGCTTTACCATATCCCCACCCGGCTTAGATTCCGTCGTTGGGAAAAGCAGCCTAAGATCTACTTCCTCATCCGGGCGTTCAACATCCTCAAGTCGCTCCAGTCGAGTTTCGAGCGCCTTCGATGCCTTGGCAAGCGTATTTGCAGCGTTCTCGTTTTTCTTATCGGCTGCCATTTTGTCATTATCTTTGGTGCCTTTTTCGGCTCGATCCGTCCGCACACTCTGCGCCATCTTGCGCTGCATAGCTTCTTCGAGCTTATTGCGTTCATTCACGGCCTCACGGTGCGCCTTGGCTTGGCTGGCCCGCTCCCGCTCTTGCGCGACACGCCAATCGGCATACCCACCACCAAAAAAATCCATGCCGCCAGCATCGGGTTTGAGGTCGACAATCTTGTTCATGGTCTCTTTGAGGAAGCGGCGATCGTGCGAAATGATAAGGAAGCCAGCTTTAGAACTCGCAATAAAACGCTCCAGTATTTCAATGCCGGCAATATCTAAGTTGTTGGTTGGTTCATCTAAAAGAAATACATCATATTTAGCTACCAAAATTGATGCCAGCGCCAGCTTAGTCTGTTGACCACCAGACAGATCACCCACTTTTCTATCTAAAAATTCGGTAGTTAGACCAACATCTTGCAGGGCCCGGGGAAGCCGTTCGTCGAGCGTGTACGCACCAACGGCATCAACTTTTTCGAGAGCAGCATTATAGGCATCTTCGTCTTCCATCATATTTTCGCTCGCCGTTTCCAACTCCGCATAGGCTGCGCGGATACCGGTTAGCTCTTCAATACACTCGCGGCACGTCAAATCATGCCAAGGGGTAAGTTCCTGCGGCATAAACCCAGCAATATCGCGCGTACGATCAATCTGCCCATCAGTTGGCGCCAGTTTGCCTTCGATGAGCTTGAGCAGCGTCGACTTGCCGGCGCCATTCGGACCAACCAAGCCAATCCGATCGCCAGGCCCAAGCGTAAACGTAATGCCTGAAAGCACCGGAGTGTGATTATATTCAAATCGAACTTTTGTAATCTTTATCATAAAAACCTTGAACTTCTATTGTACTACAGATAGAAAAAATAGTGCGCCCCGGTTACCCGGAGCGCATGTGTCAGCCTCGTAGCAGAGAATGAACCTCTCCCACGTAAGCTCGGCCAGTTTGAAAGCCTTCGCCAAAAAACTGCCCTCGTTGTGCGTCGCACTCAGCAGCGCGATCCCTCAATTCGATAGCCCGCTTGAGCTCCTTGGCCATCTCCTGCAAGTCACTCATGACACCCTCCGTGCTTCTTGCAACTTTGCCACATAGTTTGCCACGTTCTCCTGCTCGCGCCGAGTGAGCATCCTGACACTGCCACCAGGCAGCTTGACCTGCTCACCCATTCGCACGTGGGCCCAAGTGCTGCAAAGTGCTTCGGCCGCATCATCAATCACGTACCACATCCTTGCACCATCGACGAACACTTCATAGTGAAAGAGGTTCCAGTGATGAGGGTCCTCGAAGACATCGAGAACCAACTCATTGCTCTGGAGCCAGACGACAAAACAGGTGGGCGTGCAGAACGAAAGATCGCTAACCAAGTTAGCTGGCAATTGCGAGCCGGCCGGCATGCGAGTCTGTAGCGTGAATTCGGGAATGTGCATGTAGTGCATACCCTCCACGATTTCCTGCGAACAGCCGGCACATGCATAGCGCTGCATATCCCGCTCGAACTGATATACCGAACACGAACGCTGATGTACCTTCATGCCGGCTGTAGTGGCGTGCCGACTGCACACACACTGACTATGCGGCTCCGCTTCGTGTTTACGCAGTCCTTTCTCGTCGCTGAATTTCGCCGTGCAACCACTCCACTTGCAGTGCAATCTCTGAGCTCGAGGCATTGCCCCACTCCTTCTCTATTCAGGTACGAACGTGAGATATTTTACAATAATATGCTAAATTATTCAATAATAAAATTCGAGATGGCTATAACTGTAAGTTCCTTATCGCCAGCAGGTGAAGAAAATACTTTCGTGTCCCCAACTTTTGTCTTGTACAGCGCCCTACCGAGCGGGGCTTGCACACTAGCCCAATTTTCATCCATTAGCCAAGCCGCATCCCCGGCCAAACAAATAGTATGTTGTGTGCCAGTTTCTTCATCTATATAGTCCACGCATGTTCCAATCTCAACCTTTTTAGGATCTTCTCGCGGCTCTATAATTTTTGCTTGCTTATAGAGGATTTCCAGACGTGCCAAACCAAGTGTGGCGATGTTCTTTTTATCTTTCGCCGCATCGAAAGCCGCATTATCATGCCAGGTCTCGGCGCCGTTATTAGTAGCATCAGCTAGCTCTTGAGTGGCTTGCGTATCCTCGCTTCGCAGCACAGCAATGCGCCGCTCAATGGCCAAATATTCTGCTCGGCTAATTTTCGGTAGTGTCATCTCTAAATTATAGCAGAGGTGCGTATGTAAAACGAACGACTAGAGGGCGTTTTTATGCAAAAACTCCACGACATCTGCGAGCCCCACCCGCTCTTGCTGCTCGGTTGCCAGAACCTTGATGCTAGCAGCATCATGCTCCAGCTCATCTTCACCAATAATTACCACAGCTACCACACCAAGCCTGGAGGCACGCGACAATATTTTCGCGAGCTTTGTGTCGGAAAGCGAAACTTCGCAAGCCACTCCAGCCGCCCGTAAATCTGAGGCTAAAGCACCAGCCGCACTCCAAGCATCATCCGAACCAGTCCACACAACTACCTGAGTAGTCGTTGCTCTCGCGCCATCAAAATGCCCGGCATCCCACAAACCATCAAACAAGCGCGTAAGACCAATCGAAATACCTACTCCAGGCAGTGATCGTCGAGTATAGTACTGCGCCAAGTTATCAAACCTACCACCTGAGCAAACACTCCCAAGCTCAGGAATATCTGTTAGCACAGTCTCAAACACCGTAGCAGTGTAGTAATCGAGGCCACGAGCAATCGCACAATCAACAACGACTTCGTCCTCCCGCGCACCCATTGCTATTGCGGCGCTTATGGCTCGCTCTAGCTCTTCAACCCCAGCCACAAATGTATCGTTCGCCAACTGCAAACTGCGTAGATCTGCTAATACCGAATCTGACGCGCCCTGCAAGTTCGAGGTCTTTATGAGTGTATCAACCGCCTCCGCATCCAAGCCTTCGCCAGCTAAAAGCTTACGAACTTCGGCTTCACCAATTTTTTCCAGTTTATCGATAGTGCGCATCAGTTCAACTGATTTTTCCGCAACACCCAGAGCCTCATACATGCCAGTCAGAACTTTACGGTTATTTATCCGCACCGTAAACTTACCAATCTCCAGATTACGCATGGTGGTCGCAGCCAGGGCGATGAGTTCACCATCCACCGCTACATCCGTTTCGCCTACTACATCAGCATCACACTGATAGAACTCTCGGGCGCGACCCTTTTGGGCGCGTTCGGCTCGCCACACCTTCTGTATTTGCGAGCGCCGAAACGGAAACACTAAATCGTTCTGCCGTTCAGCAACATAGCGCGCCAATGGCACCGTCAGATCGTAGTGCATCACATAATCTTTTGATCCCTTACCAAATCGAAAAACTTCTTTTTCAGTCTCGCCGCCACCCTTTGCCAAGAGCACATCCGCTAGCTCCAAGGCTGGGGTTTCTATAGGGGTAAATCCAGCCAATTCATAGCTGGTTCTGATTTTTGACAAGAGGTCATTAAACGCAAGCTGTTGGGCGGGCGTATACTCTGGAAATCCACTTGGTCTTCTCGGCGCTACTATCGTCATGCCCCTATTATGGTTGGTATCAGTAAAAATCGCAAAAAAAATCCTCGGCTACCGCAGTAGTCCGAGGAATGGAGATGTTCAGAGACGAAGGTAGGAACGGCGACCGGAGGCCACGTCGGGGGCCAATGCCCTGCCGGTGAGCGTGGAGTTGGCTGCGTCTCGCTGCATGGCAGTGCGCTCTTCCTTCTTCTTAGCACTCCTGACGATGAAGCCCCGCTCCATGGCCTGCGTACGCAGAAGGTACTTCCGCGTACGCTGCTTCCCCTTGCGACCCGAGTTCATCGGGGCATGGTTGCGTCCACTGCGACGACGCGCTCCGCTTCTATTGCCATCTCGTCGTGGCATGGTTTTCCTTCCGTTGTAGGTGCTGAGTTACGGCATGCCGTAGGTTGATATTTTGCTGCAATCTGCAGATTATCGCAAGCATAACTATTGCATACAGAGCATTTAGGGCTATAATAGTCTTCAGCAGTAGCACTGCTAAAACTAGCAGCACCAAAAACCAAGTTGTGGCAGCAGCACACTTGGTTTTTTAGTTCCTCTCGATTTAGTCAGATTGTTCAGGTATAATAACCACCTAGCAAGCGCCCTTAGCTCAGCTGGATAGAGCGTGTGGCTTCGGACCACAAGGTCGGGGGTTCGAATCCCTCAGGGCGCGCCATTAAAAAAGACGAGTTTTACACTCGTCTTTTTTAATGTTACTGAAGAATACTATTCGACAGCAGGAGCAGCTGGCGCTGCCGATGCTGATCCACCCTGATATGTTGCTTTGCCGAAGCCGAGCATGAGGTAGCCAATCGCGCTAAAGAAGAAGAGGCCGATAACACCAAAGGCACTGCTCTTACCGAAGGCCTTTGCTACATCGATTGAAACGATCAAGTATACGACGATATTCACAAATGGAATAAGTAAGAGAAGCAACCACCAGCCTGGACGACCAGCAATCTTTAAGAGAATGTAAGTATTATAGATTGGTACAATAGAGGCCCAACCTGGCTTACCAGCTTTGGTGAATACTTTCCACAGCGCAACCACAAGCAGCACTAAAAATGCCAGCCAAAAGATACCGGTTGCAGGATCATATGTCGTAGTAGTAGTTGAATAATCGTACATGACTAGAAACTCCTTAAATGTTTATGCCTTAAGCATAGTCTCAGTTTTTTGGAAAAACAATATTTTTATCTGGGGACACCTTGAATTTTATGGTTATATATAGTAGAATATCTGAGTTTTCTACCGCATTGCGGGCCAGTAGCTCAGTTGGTTAGAGCACCTGCCTCTTAAGCAGGGTGTCGAGGGTTCGAGTCCCTCCTGGCCCTCCA
>CAZYFT010000019.1:0-11031 GCA_964646575.1 uncultured Candidatus Saccharibacteria bacterium
TCCACCATAGCAATTATTTTAGAACCCAAATTGCCCAATGTGATCTTATGGGCATACCAAGTAGATGTTCTTTACGAATATCTACTTTTTGGTTTACGGATTAAATTAGCAATCTAATATAAGGCAAAGATTCTTAAGGGTTTGGTGCTTTGTTGCAGTAGCTAGGTAAAAACTTTTTGAATTTCGATTCAGGTCGGTACCTTATGGTGAGTCATATGGTATTTATTCTGCTTCTGCTATAATTTAACCAGATCGTGATTTGAGTTGTGATTACAAGTGGAGGTGTGATGCAGGGTGAGCAACCCGAAAATGTTGGCAGGGTGTCAGCAGCGCAAATAAATAAGGGTATAAAATACAAAAAATATATCCCCGCTTTCATCCTAATGGCTTTGCTCTTTTCGATGACTATCTTTTTTGTGTATATGTTTGGTTACTCTAATGGTGCACGCAGTCGAGAAGCTGACAAAAATAGTAAATCTTCTCAATCTACAAATCTTGAGGCCAGTTTGTCTGGAATTATTACAAATAACTGGAGCGTAGTTGGTATTGTTCAAGATATCTCCGAAAAATCTATCAGGGTGAAAAACAATAAAGGGATCACGCAGGAAGCTGAGTTAACAAGCGATACAGAAACTACGCTTAAATCTACAAAAAAAACGGATATCCGAAACATCTCAAAAGGGAAAAACGTAATTGTACTGGGGACTCAAGCTGATGATGGTAAGGTGACTGCCAAAATGGTTCGTTTACAGGATTAGGCTTTATGACCATGAAAGTCCATCCGCGTTCGCTAATACCAAAAAAAGAGCACACGCGTCGCATCGCTTTTTTGGGCGCTGTCATAATCACCTTGATAACTTTGTTTTATGCAGGTTTTATTGATGATCGACATGGAGGACAGGCTAGTCCGGGTTCGTTGACAGCCACCATTAATCAAAAGGCTGGAACATCAGATTCAAATCCATCTTACGTATCTGTTTTTACAGTAGTATTTTCTGAGCCGATAAAAAAAGATAGCTTTACGCCTACCGATATCACGCTTGGCGGTACGGCCACCGGGCAAAACGTACAGTCTATTACCGAAGCCGGTAGCTTTGATGCGACTACTTTTGAAGTGAGAATTGCCGCGACTGGTGCTGGGACAATTGTGCCAAGCATCGGGCAGGAGCTGGTTAGTGCAATAAATACTACTTCAGGTACGAACCAGGCTTCGACTAGTACCGATAATTCTGTCACATACAATGGGTCGTATGATCCGGGTGAATTTATATTTAAGGTTAAAACAGATAACCCAGGATCAAATGCAAACAACGAATTTCTTATATCTTCTTATGCGGGAACTAACAACTATACAGTTGACTGTAATAATGATGGCTCACCGGAGCATATTAATCAGACAACTAGTGTTACATGTGTATATGGATCCCCTGGAGAGTATGTAGTCGCAATAAGCGGCACTATAGTCGGTATGAATTCATATGGGCCAGTCGGGCAAAAGAAAGTTATAGACGTGTTGCAGTGGGGGACCATACAGTGGACGGAAGTCTCACAGATGTTCGAGTATCAGGCAGATACGCCGGGTAGCTTTCAGATTTCAGCCCTAGATGCACCAGATTTGAGTCTCGTCACCAATATGTCGTCTATGTTTGTAGGTACCGGTGTTGCGAATAGTTTTAACTCAAATATTAACCACTGGGATACGAGTAATGTTGTTTGGATGCAGAGTCTTTTTCGTAACAATCGTTCCTATAATCAGCCATTAAATAATTGGGATGTCGGGAACGTCTCAAGGATGGACTATATGTTTTACAACGCGACAGCGTTCAACCAGCCGCTCGATCAATGGGTTACCTCAAGTCTCACTGCGGCTCCGAATATGTTTCCTGGGGCAACGAGTTTTGATCAGTCGTTAGCGAGCTGGGATGTTAGTGGCGTTACAAATCTTAGTAACATGTTCAACTATAGTGGACTATCGGCGCGGAATTATGACGCAACATTGCTTGGCTGGAACACGCAAGCGGTGAATGCTGTTGTGTTTGGGGCTGGCACTAGTACGTATTGTGACTCGACAGCGGCAAGGCAAACGTTAGTTTCGAATGGCTGGACCATTACAGATGGAGGTAAGATTTGCCCACTGCCTGATGTGGCAACTGGCGATGCGTCTGGCGTGGGTGAAACCGACGTAACTTTGTCTGGGACAACGACGCCAAAAGATGTAACGCAACGAGGATTTCAATATGGACCAACAACTAGCTATGGCTCTGCTGTGCAGGATGGTACAAGTATCCCTTTTGTTTATGCAAGTAAGTATGGCTCATCTGGATCGGCTACAGGTCAATTGAGTGACCCGAGAGGGACGGCTGTTGATGTACTGGGTAATGTGTATGTTGCAGATAATGCCAACGATAGGGTTCAGAAATTTGATAAAGATGGCAACTTTTTGGCGCAAATAGGTGGAGCAGGTACAGGCAATGGCCAATTTGATGGAGCAAACGATGTGGCATTTGCTGCGGATGGTAGTTTTTATGTCACTGACGGCGAAAATCATAGGGTGCAGAAATTTGATAAAGATGGTAACTATATAAACAAGTGGGGCGTGAATGGAGGTGCTGCAGGGCAGTTTCAGAGACCGAGAGGTATAACCATCGATGCAGTGGGCAATATATATGTGGCCGATAGCCTAAATTCGCGCGTACAGAAGTTCGATAAGAATTTTAACTATGTCTCAAGTAGTCCGGGGAATATCTTTGCTGGTGGTGCAGGTGCACCCACGGCGGTTGCTATTGATGCTGACAACAATATCTATGTGACAGTTCGCAGTGGCCCGGGATGTTGTAGCAGCGCAAACTGGGTGATGAAATTCGATGCTAGCTGGAACTTGATTACGCAATGGGGTGATACAAATGTCGGCACCGCTGACGGTAAATTCAATGCCCCGGAAGACATTGTTTTGGATGGAGCTGGCTTAGTGTATGTGGCTGATTCCGGCAATCACCGCGTTCAGGTATTTGATAGTAACGGGAATTTTCTTCAGAAAGTTGGTGCGGGAGCAGGAGCCGGCGATGGCCAGTTCTCGTGGCCAAAAGGCCTGACGTTAGATTATCTGGGAAGGGTGATTGTGGCTGATAGTAGTAATAGTAGAGTACAGGTCCTGACTGGTTCTATTTCGAGCGGGCTATCGGGATTAACTTGTAATACAACTTATCATTATCGGGCATATGCAGTAACAAGTGGGGGGACTAGCTACGGTGCAGATAATACTTTTACCACAGGTGCCTGTTCGGGCGATGCATTTATTACGACCTGGAAAACGGATAATCCGGGTGTGTCGGCCAGCAATCAAATAACTATCCCTACTGATTCCGGATCTACATATAACTACAGTGTTGATTGGGGGGATGGCAATACAACAACTGGAGAGACGGGTAGCGCTACGCATACATATGTTAGTCCCGGAACATACACTGTAAAGATTACTGGGAATTTCCCGAGGATTTACTTTAACAATACCGGTGATAGGCAAAAAATTCTTACTGTTGAACAATGGGGGACAAATGCCTGGACATCCATGCAAGCGGCTTTTTCTGGGGCTACAAATTTAACGCTGACTGCGACTGATACGCCTAATCTCTCTGGGGTGACAAATCTACGCAATATGTTCGCATTCGCATCAAGTCTAAATGCAGGAGTGAGTAATTGGAACGTTAGTAATGTTACTGATATGACCAATATGTTTGTCAACGCGACCTCATTCAATACGAATATTAATAATTGGAACGTTAGTAATGTGACCGATATGACCGGCATGTTCCTTGGCGCAACATCTTTCAACCAACCGCTAGATAATTGGAATATCGGTAATGTAGATTTGAGTAACATCTTTGCAGGCGCAACATCTTTCAACCAACCCCTGAATAGCTGGGACGTTAGTGGTGTTACAAATATGCCGGGGGTCTTTGCTAACGCAACTTCGTTTAATCAGCCGCTTAATGCTTGGAACGTGAGTAGTGTTACCAGTATGAATGGTATGTTTTTTGGAGCAACTTCGTTTAATCAGTCTTTATCAAGTTGGGATGTAACAAATGTTACCGATATGAGCCTAATTTTTTCTGGGGCTATGGCTTTCGATCAGTCTCTTGCTACCTGGAATGTGAGTAACGTGGTGTATATGAATAGCTTTTTTGGCGCGTATATGAATGTGACCTCTGATGCCGGATTGTCGACAGCAAATTATGACGCCACACTCATTGCCTGGAGCAGTCTTCCTCTCCAGAGCAATGTTACATTTGATGCGGGGACGAGTACGTATTGTAACTCGGCATCTCAGCGCGGGAATATTATTTCTAACTCAAGTTGGGTTATAAATGATGCTGGATTGAACTGTAGCGCTGCTCTTACGGCCACAATTAATCAAGCGAACAATCAGGTTGATCCTACTAGTGTAAATCTTATAAATTTTACCGTAATATTTTCTGAGGCAATTGATCCATCAACTTTTACTGCTTCTGATATCTGGATCTCACAAGGCTCGGCATCTGTGGGCACTCCGACAACCGGCGATAATATTACTTGGAATGTGCCGGTTACAGCATCGAGTCCTGGGTCAATATCTGCTGAACTCGGCTTTGGGACTGTCGCGACAATGGATGGTGCGATTAATGACGCAGCTACATATACCGACAACACGGTAACTTATACGTTGCCTCAGTCCGACTTTAGTCTTACCAAGCAGCTCTTAACTGCTGGACCAATTCAGTCTGGCGACGAAGAAGATGTCACCACGCAGCAGATTGAGTTGTGGGCCGTAGTGAGCCATCATGCGTAGGTAGTGCGCGATGATTCGCAAGTTGCGACGCCAAGTGCGCTGCGGCACGTCATGGTTGGCGACGCGCATCTCACTCCGGAAGCGGTTGCGCTGCCAGGGCCAGGGCGAACCGGCGGCCACTACCGTGAAGCCGATATCTTCCGCGAGCTGATACAACAAGGGCAACGGCATGGGTCGCTTGTGGTCGGTATCCAGCCAAAAGTTCTCTGCAGCCACGATGGGGTTGCGCATGTTTGGCGTGACGATGACCATGCGTCCACCCGGAGGCAGGTAGCGGTAGATAAGGCGGAGCAAGTCGATTTGCTCCTCGGCCTGGAAGTGCTCGATGAGGTGAGAGGCGACGATGGTGTCGAATTCACCAGGGTTGCGTTCGATGCGTTCCTCCAGAAAGTCGAAGGCATCCCAGGTAAGCACGTCCAGCCCTCGTGCACTGAGCTTGCCGGCCATATCGACGTTGCTGTCAACACCGGTCACGGTTGTTCCAGCGGCTTCGAGCTCCTGCATGAGAAAGCCCTGACCGCAGCCGAGGTCTAGCACATGACGACGGCCGCGTAGGTATGGGAAGATCATGGCGATGTAGCTCATGGCGCCATCACGTCCGCCGCTGAAAGCGTACGGGTCTTGCTGGTGGTCACCAATGAGCGGCTGATGTCTAATTACTGCGGAGACTGACATGGTTTCTCTCCCAACTTGAAGGTGCGAATGAGTAGAAACTATACCATGCAGTTAGCTGCAAGACAAGTAAAAGAGGTATACTGAGCTTATGAAGCATTGGCTCAAAAATTACCTTTCAACTTTTGGCCCGCAATTTGTGCGCGGTATTGGTGTGCTGGCTGCCGAGGCGCAGTTTGAGCGTAAAAGATTCTTAACTACAATTCGACCATTACCAAATTTTTTTGAAGTGAGCAGAAGATTCGATAGGGGCGATCGGCTGGCAGCACGCGTTCGTCTTGCTGTATGGTCGGCCATCGCGATTGCCTGGATGGTTTCAATAACGACTTTGGCATTTTTACGGCTTAATCCAGCGCAAATCATCGCACTTATTCTTGTAGTAAGTCTTCCAGCCCCTTATATTTTGCTCAGAATCGCCGCTTGGTGCCTGCCAAAACATCCCAAGGCTAGTCGTAAGTAATTTTCGCCAGGTATACTAGCTATATGCAAACAGGGGTGAGATTAGGAATTTTAATTGGGGGTCCGTCTCCCGAATATGAGGTCTCGCGCGCTTCGGCCGAAAATATGCTGCTCGCGGTTGAGCAGCTGGGTTATACGCCGAAGCCAATTTTAGTCACACCTGATCAGAGCTGGTATGTGTACACAGATAGGGCTTCGTATCTGGCAAATGAATATGAGGAGGCTTTTGGTGTGCGTGATGCGGTGGAGAAGTTGCCGTATCTCATTGATGCTGCGCTGATTGCTATGCATGGTGTGTTTGGTGAAGATGGCGGCGTGCAGCGACTGCTCGACCGGGCAGGGTTGCCGTATCAGGGGAGTGGTGTGCGAGCGAGCAGGCTGGCATTTGATAAGCACGCGTCGAGCCAAGTGTTGCGTCGAGCCGGCTTTGCCGTGCCAGATTACACGGTAATTGAGCGAGCCAAGTGGGTGGTGGCACGGCCGAGAATTATCCGTCAGGCAGTGGCAGCGTATGGTTTGCCGGCGGTAGTAAAGCCAAACGCGAGTGGAAGCTCTATTGGGGTGACGATTGCTCGGGATATCTCGGAGCTTACGGAGGCACTCGAGCTAACAAGTGCACAGCACGGCCAGGTGATCGTGCAGCGGTTTGTGCGTGGTCACGAGGTGACGTGCGGAATTTTGGAGCAGAATGGGGAGATATTTGCATTGCCGCCAACGTTGATTCGTCCGTTGAATCATCACTTTTTCGATTACAAAGCAAAATACTCAGCCGGTGCGACAGAAGAGATTACGCCAGCACCTTTCTCGGAAGCCACCAATGCAGCAATTGGACGCACCGCCCTTGGCGTACACCGCGCCCTCAAACTACAGGGTTACAGTCGGGTGGATATGATCTTGGCACAGCGCCGTCTGTGGGTGTTAGAGGCGAACACATTGCCAGGCATGACGAACACGAGCTTGCTGCCGCAGGCGGCTGCAGCGATAGGTATAGATTTTGCTGGTTTGGTGAGTGAACTCGTACAGCACGCACTGACGCGGCCAGAAGTGGTAGAATTGTCTTAATGATAAAAAAGATTGCCGGAAAAATTGTAGTGCGTCAGCTGCGTCGTTATGTGCAGCGACTGCTCTCGGTGCATGATATTACGGTTGTTATGGTGACAGGTACGGTTGGTAAAACCAGTACCAAGATGGCAATTGGCCGCACCCTCGAAGCCGGGGGACATAAAGTGTGCTATTCGGAAGATAGCTACAATACGGAGTTTGGCGTACCACTGGCGTTATTTGGCTTTAAGGCGCCAGATAGAATCTCTAGCCCTGCTGCGTGGCGAGCTGTTTTTCGCCAGATGGCTGACATGATAGAAAGCTATCCGTACGATTTAGTGGTGTTAGAAATTGCCGAAGACGAACGCGCGATGATGACACCATGGGTGCGCTTGATGCAGCCAAAAATTGGTGTGCTTACTGGAGTGAGTCCAGCCCACATGGAGCGTTTTAGTTCACTCGATACGCTGCGTGATGATGCAGTGGCGTTGGTGAGTGAGTCTGAACAGGTGTATTACAATGCTGATTTTGATGATATTCGTGAGGTGATGGAGCGCCGCAAAGGTGCAGTGGCATATGGTGTTGAACGCGGCGTGGTGCATTTTGAAAACGTAGCGCGTGCTAAAAATGGCCGACTCAGTGCGGATCTGTATTTAGGCAAAGAGCATCAGGTAGTGCGTACGCAGCTTATTGCTCAGCATGGGTTGAGTGCGCTCTTGGGCGCAGCTTGTGTGGCACGCGAGCTAGGAATGGTTGGCACAAAAATTGCCGCGGCGCTTGCCAAAATTCCATCGCCAGTTGGACGTATGCGTATGTTGGAGGCCGTAAATGGGGCGGTATTGATTGATGACTCGTATAACTCGAGCCCCGCGGCTGTTAAGGCTGGCCTGGATACTTTGATGGAAATCTCTGGCAAGGGACACATCGCCGTACTTGGCAGTATGAACGAGCTTGGTGTAGCGGCTGCGGATTTACATCGCGAAGTTGGCGAATATGCTGCTTCGAAAGATTTAGATATGCTGGTTACGGTTGGAAAAGTTGCCGGTCAGTATATTGGTCCGGCGGCCGAAGAAGCTGGCATGGAGCGAGTTCGCATTAAGCAATTCCGCACCCCATACGAGGCTGGGCATTATCTTAAAAAACATGTCGCCAAAGGTGATGTAATTTTTGTGAAAGGCTCGCAGAATGGAGTGTTTACCGAGGAGACCAGTCGCATTTTACTTGCACCAGGTTTGCAGCCAGCGCGCGAGTTAGTGCGTCAGTCAAAAACCTGGAAGCGTAAAAAGAAAAAGAGCTTCGGATTGTGAACGACGCAAAAATCGACATTCATCATAGCTGGCAGGAAAATCCTGAGCTCTTGGGTGTGCATCTCATGGAGCCACGGCAGCGCTGCGGTTTGGCGTGTTTAGAGATGATTATAGAGTCACAGCTTGGGCATCATGTGCAGGCGGCTGAGATTTTTCGTCGGGCCGAGAGTTATGGTGCGGTGAACGAGCATAATGATTGGTGGCATCCCGGTCAGGTGCGAGTGTTAACGAGTTATGGTTTGGTTGCTTGGCGACGAAATTGGACGGCGCCTTCGCAAGACCCAATGTTTTTTGAGGAGAACGAAGGTTATGACGCGGCCCAGATGTCGGCGGTAAAATATCAAATTAGTCTTGAAGCAGACAGGCGTTCGTTAGCCGATAAATTCTTGCTCTCGTTACATGATTCCTTGGAGTTGGGCAACCCAGTAATTGTGAGTGTAAAATCCGGATTCTCGGAAAACAAAGAGAATCATCAGGTGGTTATTTCTGGCTACCAGGCCGAAGATCGCTCGTTCTTTGTGCATGACCCCGTGCGCCAAACCGGGCCAACCAAGGTGTCGGAGCACTACTTACTAGAATATGTAAATTATTGGGCGATATTTAGCTACCATGCCTAGAGGAAAATATGGCCGAAAAGTATAATTGGCGCGAATATTACGAGCACCATAAAAATCGTGAACCTCGCGAAGAGTTGGTGCAGGTGCTGGATGTAATGCGGCGGGAGCGTGGGTCGTTTGAGGATATGTCGGCCTTAGAAATCGGTGCGGGTAACATGATAGAAACCAAGGCGCTCTTAGATGCTGGTTTTGGTCATGTTACTGCTACTGATATTACGGATTTATCAGAAAATATGGCTGCATCGCTGCAGATGGATGTGAACGATTTTGCACACGATGTTGAGCGATTAGAATTCCTGAAGGTTGGCCATGAAGAGTTGCCCGAGCATCTGCAGCCTGAGTCGCTAGATCTTGTGGTGGCCTATTTAAGTTTGCAATTTGTTAGCCCGGAAGGTTTTCAACGGTTGTGGCAATCATTGGTGCAGGCCTTAAAACCAGGCGGGAGGATTACTCTCGACCTTCTTGGTGATCACGACGGTTTTGCGACAAAAACTCTCGCCGATGGCTCTCGAGCTTATAAGAATATGAATTTTCACACTAGAGAAGAAGTAGAGCAATTATTGGCTGGTTTCGAGCAGGTGCAAGTGATTGAAGATGATAAAGATGGATGCACTGCAGGCGGAGTTGCAAAACACTGGCATATTTTTCATATTCAAGCTCAGAAGCCAGTCGACGCGTAAGTCTCGATTTACTCCTGATAATCAGGTATAATTGCGGCCATGAGTAAGGCCAATTACGACCCACAAGCCAGCGAAGCCAAATGGCGTGCGGTTTGGGAAAAGTCGAAAATTTATGCGACGCCTGAAAACCCCAAGCATCCATTTTATAACCTCGTGATGTTCCCGTATCCCTCGGGTAATTTGCACGTGGGGCATTGGTATAATTTTGCGCCGGCTGATACGCTGGGTCGCTTTGAGCGGATGCGCGGTAAAGACGTACTGCAGCCACTGGGTTATGACGCGTTTGGTTTGCCAGCCGAAAACGCCGCAATTAAAAATGGCATTCCTGCAGATGAGTGGACCGATAAAAACACCGCCAGTTTTTACGAACAGTACAAAACTTTGGGTGGGATGTATGACTTAGATCGTCTGGTGAATACCTCTAAGCCCGAGTACTACCGTTGGACTCAGTGGTTGTTTTTGCAACTCTATCATGCCGGTAAAGCCGTTCGTCGTGATGGCACAGTCAATTGGTGCCCGAGCTGTCAAACGGTCCTGGCAAACGAGCAGGTGGTGCATGGCGAGTGCGAGCGCTGTGGTACGACTGTGGAGCGCAAAAATCTCAAGCAGTGGTATTTCACGATTACTGATTACGCTGATCGTTTACTTGATGATTTAGATGGGCTCGATTGGCCCGAGCGAGTGAAGCAGCAGCAGCGCAATTGGATTGGGCGCAGTGAAGGTGCGCGCATCGAGTTTAAGTTGTATGGCAAAGGCCAGGCGCTCGAAGTGTTTACCACCCGTCCGGATACGATTTTTGGCGCCACGTTTATGGTGGTTGCCCCCGAACATCCGTTGGTGGCGGAGCTCACAACCAATGAGCAACGTGCCGAAGTTGAGCAGTATCAGCAGTGGGCTGGGGCGCGCACAGATGTAGATCGCATGGAAGCTAAAGAAAAAACAGGTGTCTTTACTGGTGGTTACGTGGTCAATCCTGCGAATGCCGAAAAAATCCCAGTGTGGGTAGCTGATTATGTGCTGATGGGCTACGGTACTGGCGCGATTATGGCAGTGCCGGCTCACGACGAGCGAGACCATGCATTTGCCAAGAAATACAATCTGCCAATTATTGAAGTAGTTGAGCCGGTTACTGGCAAGCTGCAAGATAATCCTGAGCAGCGCAAGAGTATTGTTGCACTGGTGCATAATCCACGAGCCGACGAGGTATTGGTGATTAATTGGGGCTCTAAACAGGGTGGACATTTACTTGTAGGTGGCGGTCGTGAGGCTGACGAAGATGTCGTAGCTTGCGCCACTCGAGAAGTTATCGAAGAAACCGGCTATACCGGACTGAAGTATGTCGGCCAGACTGGCAAAATCCACCATCATTATTTTGCGCACTCCAAGGGTAAAGCCCGGCAGATCGAAGCCGTGGGTGTGCATTTTGAGCT
>CAZYFT010000020.1:0-5111 GCA_964646575.1 uncultured Candidatus Saccharibacteria bacterium
CGCACTCCAAGGGTAAAGCCCGGCAGATCGAAGCCGTGGGTGTGCATTTTGAGCTCACGGGCGATGAGAAGATTGATACCAAGCTTGAGCAAGACGAAGTTGGTAAATTTACGGTCGAATGGAAGCCTGCTCGCGAAGTTGAAACACTCCTGCAGGATGAGTTACACAAATATGTGTTCGATACGTTCCTGCGTCAAAACGTCCATGCCGGCACGGGTGTGATGGTGAACTCGGGTCAGTTTGATGGTCTTGCGAGTAACGATGCAAAGAGTCAGATTGTAGCTTGGCTTCAGAAGAGTGGCTTCGGTGAGGCTACTACTAATTACCGGCTGCGTGATTGGTTAATCTCGCGTCAGCGCTACTGGGGTGCCCCAATCCCGATGATTTACTGCGAAGAATGTGGCGTGGTGCCGGTTCCTGAAAAAGACTTGCCGGTGGTGTTGCCACTTGGTCAGGAGTTTGATAAAACTGGTCGCTCACCACTGCATACGCATCCAGATTATGTGAAAGTTGACTGCCCAAAGTGTGGTAATGCTGATGCTCGTCGCGAAACTGACACTATGGACACGTTCGTTGATTCTAGCTGGTACTTTTTGCGGTATCCAAACCCAAGCTACGAACAAGCCGCGTTTGACCCCGAAGCCGTAGAAAAGTGGCTGCCCGTAGATCGTTACATGGGTGGAGTCGAGCACGCAATTTTACACTTACTCTACTCGCGCTTTATTACAAAATTTTTACATGACCAAAAACTGGTGAGCTTTGAAGAGCCGTTTACTAAGCTCATTAACCAAGGCATGATTCTTGGTCCAGACGGCAATAAGATGAGCAAATCTAAGGGCAATGTCATCGATCCGGTGCAGTATGTAGAAAAATATGGTGCTGATGCCGTGCGAATGTATCTCATGTTTATGGGTCCGTGGGAAGATGGTGGTCCGTGGGATCCGCAGCGCTTTGAGGGTACGTATCGTTTCTTGCAAAAAGTGTACGCTATAATTTCTTCCGAGTTCTCGGCGCAAGAAATTGACGCGACTGCCGAAACTGCCCTGGATTCTGCGCTCCATAAGCTTGTAAAAAAAGTCACCGAAGATCTCGAGAATACTCGCTTTAATACTGCCATTGCCGCAATGATGGAATATATTACTTTGCTTGGCAAAAGTCAGCGAGCAGGTGATGTTTCGCTTGAGTTGTGGCGTGGGCATGTACAAACCTTTGTGCGTCTCATTGCGCCATTTGCACCATTCTTAGCTGAGGAGCTGTGGCAGGAGCTGGGTGAGCAGGAGAGTGTGCATTTGGAAACTTGGCCTAGATTTGATGAAAGCAAGGCTCGTGATGAGCTCGTAACGATTGCCGTGCAGGTAAATGGTAAATTACGCGGTGAGTTTGTGATGGAAGCAGGGAAGTTGCCGGGTGCGATCGAGGAGCAGGCCAGAGACCTCAACGCCGAGCACAATTGGACGCGGGGTGCTCAAGTAGTAAAAATTATCGTGGTGCCAGATCGTCTCGTAAATTTTGTCGTCGCGCGCTAGCGAAGTTGTGTTAATTATCCTTGACAAAAAAGTTAAAATTTGCTATAAATAGCGGGTTATTGCACCTCGCAGTATCCGTACCCAACGAGACCCCTAGGAGGTCCCATGTCCATCACGGACGAACCCCGAACCAAGAGCCAGGATGCGCTCGAACCGCCGCCTCAGCCGATCGAAGGTGAAGGAGACGGCAAGCTCAGTCGGACGACGTGGATCAGCGTGATCGTCGTCGTCCTTCTCGTGGCCTTCTCGATCTTCATGCTCACGCGTGGCGACGCGGAGGTCAACTCCGCCAAGGACATCGCCGTGGCCTACGACCACGCGATCATCCTGCAGGCGCGCGAAGGCGACACGCTCGAGAGCGCCGCACTGGCGGTGTTCCCGAACACGCTCATCGAAGAGCGCGTCCGCGAGGACAAGCTCGACGATGAGGCCAAGGCTCTGGAGCTGGCTCGCTACCAGGCCGAGTGGCAGCGCCTCGCGCGCCTGCTGACCGGCACCACCGGCACCACGCTCACGGCTGGCGAGTTCTTCGCCGTCCCGGCCAAGGCCGACGAGCCCGGCGCGATCGAGGTGGGGCAGGTCCCCGCGGAGATCAAGGAGCTCACCGAGGCTTCCGAGCGCCTCGATGACGCCACCGGCGGCTGACCTTCGGGCCGGCCACCAGCCCGCGTGCTTTCCTCCCCCCAGGAGAGAGCACGCGGGTCTTCTTTTTGCTCAAGACTTTCTAATTGTTGACAAAAGTTGACAACTAAAGTATAATAGTCTTATGCAAATCGCAAATCTCGCCAAAAAACTCGAAGCCGTTGGTCTGACTGAAAAACAGGCTAAAGTGTATGTTGCTGCCCTCTTTTTGGGTCCCGCAGCTGTGCAGCGCATTGCCGAACAGGCAGAAGTAAACCGCGCCACGACGTATGTAATTTTGGCGGAACTTGCAGATATGGGACTGGTATCAGAGACCATGGAGGGTAAGAAAACTGTTTTTGTCGCCGAATCTCCAGAGTCTATTGATCGATACCTGGATGCGATGGGGAAAGAAATTGCTGGACGCAAGGAAAGCTTGAAAGTTGCCATGAAGGACTTGCAGCAGATAAATCGCACTGAAGCAGAGGATGCCCCCGTGGTCCGTTTCTTTAAGGGTAAAGATGCCGTGCATACCATGGATGCATATATGAAGCGCAAGGCAAATCGCCGCGAGGTAGTATATGCCGTAGAGGATATTGATGAGCTTCTTAAGATTTTCCCGAATATTCTTGAGGAAGGCCCTAAACGTCGTCAGAAAAAAGAAATCACCAGTCGACTTTTTTACTCTGGCTCGATTGACGTGAGCGATGATGCTGCGACAGGCCGACAGGTAAGACGGCTCTCCGAGAAGGCGCGAGGTGATATAAATATTTATAGTGACAAGATGACAATCATTTCGTATGGTGGCCAGGAGCCAGTTGGCGTTATTATTGAAAGTAAAGAGCTCGTTGGGGTGATGCGTCAGCTGTTTGAACTCGCTTGGGAACAGAAAAAGAAGTAAGCATTTTTAGTTGTTGATATATATTGACAAATAATTAATGCTTGTGTATAATTTGGTCGTTGCTAGCAAAGCAAGAGGCGAGTCAGACTTACCTCTGGCTAAGCTGAGGCCGGGAGGAAGTACTCCTGGTCTGTCCAGAACATTGGACACAACAGGACCCGAAAGGGGACAACCATGAGGAATCAGCCAGGCGGCATCTGACCGTCACTGATCCGTCACCAAGCATCCAGGCCTAGCTCGTAGGCCAAACCTGATCTAGCGTTGCGCCGGATCAAAGCATGACCCAAACTGCCAGGTGGCGAAAAACTGGGCGTGCTTGCTCGACATTCCTGAACAAAGCAGCTAAGAACGCAGAGAACAGGAACAAGAGCATCAAAAGCGAGCATCGGGATGGCCCCGTACACACGGGGTCATCCCAAAACATTTTTATTCTAGACATCTTTATTGAGGCCCACAGAGGGTCTTTTTTTGTAAGAAGTAACAAAAAAATAACAAAGTTAACAGATATAATATGAAGTAAAGATAGTAAAATACGGTATATTGATAAAATATATTGACAAAAAAGTGAGTCTTTGTTAAAATCGGTCTCAGTACGTAGTTCGTAGCTGGTACATCGTGAACCTTGAATGACTTCTCTGTGTA
Organism: uncultured Candidatus Saccharibacteria bacterium; assembly: GCA_964646575.1. GTDB lineage: Bacteria > Patescibacteriota > Saccharimonadia > CAILAD01. Next base: position 3,691 of record CAZYFT010000020.1, read on the forward strand.
TTCATAGCATTGGGTCTGAGAATATTGGGCTTAGTGCTATGAGTGCACAGAAGAAACCCCACCCCACCGCCCACCAACACCTCAGCCGGTACTGCGTACATTGCGGCAAGTGCTGCGGTGGACCGGAGTGTCGAGATTGTCGACAGGAAAGCACAGGGTCTCCGTACCGTGATCCGTACACCGGAGAGCTAGACGAGGATCTGGCCGCTTGACGGTTTGAGCCAGCTCGCGCGATTCCCACACTCTTCACCCTTCCTTCCCGTGGAAGTCGCTGCGCGCCGGGAGTGCCGCTTGTGGTTTCTAAAGGCTTCGGTCTTGACCATTCGCGTCCGCACTGTGGAGTAATAGCACCCCGGCAGAATCTCGCAGCTCTACGCTGCATCCCCGGAACCTTCGGGTTCCGGGACTCACCAAAGTTTATGATATTCGTGAGTTTTGGTGGGGAAGCTCCCCGCAGGCCAACGCAGCCTGGATCACGGAGGTGATAAAATGCGCTGTCCCTCCGACACCCGTCCGGGTGAGCTCGTCGAGAGCACGATGCGGCCCTGAACTTCAGCCTTTCTGGGTTCCTACAATAGGGACTCAGGAGGGTCCCAACCATAGTGTTTGAAGCGTTTTTGAATATTGCGGTTGGGATTATCCCCGAACCTTCCACAGATAATCAGAATCGAGTAAGTCGATTCTCTGAGCCGAAAGGCAACCAATGAGCAAGATCATCAATCTCACCAAACACGCCATCCATGTGGTGGACGAAGCAGGGGAGCTCCGTTGCACCATCGAGCCATCTGGAACGGTGGCTGAGGTACAGATCGATCGGTTCGTCGATGATGAGATCATGCACGAAGGCATCGCGTTCCGTCTGCACCGCACACGCGCTGGCAGCGTCACGGATGTGCCCGAGCCCGTCGTCGGCATTTTCTACGTGGTCTCGCGCTTCATCGCTCTGGCTCTCAAGAACGAGGGTCGTACCCATGACATCATCGTGACGGATCTGCTCGTGCGCGATGATGAAGGCGTGATCGTTGGCTGTCGCGGGTTCGCCCGCGTGTAGCCAACCTCTGGGGCCGATCGGTTTCGACAGGGGGACTGAAGACTTACTTTTGCGACTCGAGTTGCTCAGACTCGTAAAACGGGGCACCCAAAATAATCGCCGCCTGATAGCCGTGATTATTGTCACTCGCTTAAGCGAGAAGGACGGAGCCAATTCACCGCAGCTTGGCAACAGAAGCGGAGAATGACGGTCGGAACAGACGGCTGACGATTGCGAAAGGGCGATTGACTTTGCGGAAAAGACGCGACGTATCCGGCACCTAGTGTCGGTTGGCAACCCAGTTAGCCAGGCGCGAGCGTTACACGCAAAATCTTGGGAATAGTCGTAGCGAGGTAAGGATTTACCTTCTGGACGGGGGTTCGATTCCCCC
>CAZYFT010000020.1:5211-10611 GCA_964646575.1 uncultured Candidatus Saccharibacteria bacterium
GGAATAGTCGTAGCGAGGTAAGGATTTACCTTCTGGACGGGGGTTCGATTCCCCCCGGCTCCACAGCTAGCCGCAAACTCTTTACAGGGTTTGCGGCTTCACTTTTTTGCGGCAATAGTGTTCCTTGCCAAACTGGCTCTAATCTGTTACAATTGTCTCCGAACATGCGTTAAAAGCATTCGAAGTATCCGTACTTTTAGAATCCTGTGATAGGGTGTCGTTATCTTACGCACCACACACGCGTGAAAATATCTTTAACTATAGGAGAAAGATCGAACATGGCAGTACCAAAAAAGCGTACTTCTAAAGCCACAAAAGGTCAGCGCCGTAGCCACGATGCCCTCAAAGCAGAGCAGCTGGTAACCGAGCCGACAAGTGGACTCGTAATTCCTCGCCGATTCTACCGCGCAGCCCAAAAAGGGGTCGCCAGACTGGCCGGAAAACGCTAAACTAATACACAAGCTCTATTAAAGGTAAACCAATCGCACCATGTCTTCTAACCGTCACCTCGCCCGCGTTGTAGCACTGCAAACTCTCTACGAATATGAGTTTCGCACGCGTTCTGGTGTAGAAGGACTCACATCTGATGTGAATGAGATTTTAGACCGCAATATAGCGGTGTATAAAGACTCACTTGGTGACGATGAATTTGTACGAGACATAGCTCTGGGTGCAATGAAGCACCGCGATGATGCGGACGCGATGATTGCCCCAGCAGCACCAGAATGGCCCTTGGATCAGATTGCAAAGATGGATCTGACTATTCTGCGTCTCGCCATCTATGAGCTCATGATCAAGCGCGAAGTTCCACCAAAAGTTGTCATCAACGAAGCCGTGGAACTGGCCAAAAGTTTTGGAGGAGAAAACTCCAGCCGATTCATCAATGGCGTGCTTGGTACTATCTATCGACAAAGCGAATTTTATGACCCAACCGAAGATCACAAAATCCAGCGAGAACGCGAAACCGGTGAAGGCAAAAAAGCGTCTCCACAACGGTCGGCGCAGGGCGAAAAAGCAGAACGTGCAGCAGCCGACGAGCCAGACCGCTCCGACACAGCAGACGGAAGCAACGCAGAAGCCGAACCAACGACCGACGCGGAATAAAAACGCCCGCTCAAACTCGAATCGTAATCGCAACCAAAAAAATACTCGCAAACCAGCGCGAGCAGTACGCGAGTACTCGGCTGGGGGTGTGGTATTTCGTAAGCACCAAGACGGTGTGGAGTTTTTGTTGATCGAAGATTTAAAGGGTCGTTGGAGTGTGCCAAAGGGACACGTAGAAGCTGGCGAAACGTTGGAACAGACGGCTTTGCGCGAAATTGGCGAGGAAACCGGCCTTAAGAACACTCGTATTGTAGAGAAGCTTGATAAAGTACACTTTTTCTATCGCTTTGAAGGTCGCCTCATTTTTATGACGACATTCATCTATCTTATTGAAGCTATTGATCCAGATGAGCCAGTGGTAGTTGAAGAAAGTGAAGGGATTGTTGGCGCTCGCTGGTTCCCAGCTGCAAAAGCTCAGCAAATTTTAGAATATAAGGATTTAAAAAACCTTATGGCCCGTTCTGTTGATATAATTAGAGAACAGCAACTAGTATGAGTATCGAACTACGCGAAAAAGATGCGATTGAAAAAATTTTAGGGGTAAGCTTTGTAAATGAGGAGCTCTATCGAGAGGCCTTCACGCACCGAAGCTACTTAAACGAGCACAAAAAACACCAGATAAATCACAACGAACGCATGGAGTTCCTTGGGGATGCAGTGTTGGAGCTGGTGGTAACTGACTATCTGTTTCGTAATTTTGATAACCCAGAGGGTGAGATGACGGCTTGGCGTAGCGCCTTGGTGAAGACGGAGAGTCTTGCCGAAGTGGCTGAGCGCCTAGAGCTTGGTCAGTACCTCATGATGAGCCGTGGGGAAGCTAAGAGCGGTGGGCGCACTCGTCAGGCGCTTCTTGCCAATATGATAGAGGCAATTATTGGTGCACTGTATCTGGACCACGGTTACGATACGGCCGCAGAATTTATTACCAAGAACGTTATTTCTCAACTCGAAACTATTCTCAAAGAAGGCACATATATTGATGCTAAGAGCCGATTTCAGGAACTTGCACAAGAGAAGGAAGGTGTAACTCCGCATTATCAGCTTCTGGCGGAAGAAGGCCCAGATCACGAAAAGATTTTTACCATTGGCGTGTATGTTGGTTCACGATTGTGCGGCAAGGGGCAGGGTAACTCAAAGCAAAACGCTCAGCAAGCCGCAGCAGCTGAAGCACTCGCTAGCTATAAGCCAAAAAGGTAAGGTATGTCTGGAGGGGAGCAAGCTGATCAGAAGCCAGAGGTCCGGCAAAAAGGGCCATCTCAAAAGGCCGAAGAATTGAGGAGTGCATTGCAAGAGATTCAGCATGAGAGTATGAATCGATTAGGGGCAGTTGAAGGCTTGAGTGAAGTCCGGGCTGGACGAGTGGGAGCTGGAGAGAAATTTCGATTCTTGGTGACAGCAGCCGTACAGAGACATCCAGGGGAAATCGGCACGTGGCTGAATGGTGATGGAGCTGGTTTTCGGGCAGCTGATCGCCCTGTTAATACGAGTCTCATCGATCAGGATCATAACTGGACGTTCGAAGGAAATAATGGCTATATTCTTAAACCGCCAGTTGATCCGGATGATATTATAGCCGCTCGTCCCCATGACTTTGCTTCGAATGATATGTCTGTGCAGCCTATTGAGCAGAATGCCCAGGAGTTGCTCGATGCGACAAGTCTCCAGGGCTACAACCAGCTAAATATTCGCAGCGGTAAATTGGCAGGTGTATTTATTAAGCTTACTCCGGAAGGTGCAGAGTTGGGTGATCCAGTGAAGAATCAGCAATTACGAGCATTTGCTGAGGAGCGAGGATTACCAATTGTTGAGCTAGAGGTGAAGCCTCAAGATTTACACGCAGGTGAGCCTACTATGGAGCGCCTGCCAGCTAATGATGGTAACGAATTGTGGAAAATAAAAATCCCGGGCGAGGGTAAGCTTCAAGAGCTTGATATTATTCAGTTCCAATCCGGTGAGAGGCCAGAGGGATTCCGGACCGATGAGGCAGGTTTTGATATGCGCCTGCGTGATATTGATGGTTATGGGCAGTCGGAAGATGCGCTTGCCGTTAGTGAATCCGTGCGCCTCGTACTGGCAAAGCTCGATCAGTTAGCATCGAGCATTGACGCAGAAGATAAGCCCGCTCTAGAATTTGCTCGCCGTAGACTCCAGCAAGCTATACAAGGATAATTTGCTAGCTCCAGAGTAGGTATGCAAGTACAATAGATATATCAATGAGGGTGAGTTTTTGTATCTCAGGCGTTTAGAAATTGCTGGGTTTAAATCTTTTGCGGACCGGGTGAAGCTGGAGCTGGAGCCGGGTGTCTCTGCGATTGTGGGTCCGAATGGTTCGGGCAAAAGTAACATAGCTGAAGCCATTCGCTGGGTACTCGGTGAACGTGCCGGGCGGACTTTGCGTGCGGCAAAAACCGAGGAGCTGATCTTTTCTGGCACCGAGAAAGGCCGGGCGAAAGCATCGATGGCCGAGGTGAGCATGGTGCTTGCGGGTGCTGCTCGTGATACAGAGCTAGCCACTGAAGAGCTACGGATTTCGCGCAAACTTTATCGATCGGGCGAGAGTGAGTATCGGATTAACGGCCGCAAAGTTTTGGCGCGGGATTTAGCGAAGATCTTAGCTCAAGCTGGTTTTGGTACATCTAGCTACACCGTGATTGGTCAGGGGATGGTAGAAGGATTAATTATCGCCAGTCCGGCTGAGCGGAAGTTGCTCTTTGAAGAGGCGAGTGGGATTCGTGGCTTTGAGCTTGAACGTGCTGAGGTATTAGTTCGACTGCGCCAGGCACGTGAGCAAGCTGATACATTGCGGGGTGAATCAGCGCAACTTATTCCGGAGCGTGATAAGATTGGCCGACAAGTTGAACGGTTAGCGCGCCGGCGTGAGGTTGCGGGCGATTTAAAAGTGGCTCAACAGACTTTCTTACGGCAGGAGTTGACGCGTGTGCGTGACGCACAAAAGGCCACCAAGCAACAAACCTCAAGCCTAGAGAAACATATTGCTCAACTCGCAAAACAAGAAAAATACTTACAAGCTAAAGCCGACAGCTTGGCTTCAGCGAGCAAAACCAATACTGCCGAGCATGCTGCAGTGCTTAGTGCATTGGCTGATCTGGACCAGAAGCGCACTAGCATTACAGAGCTCATCGCTCGGGCGGAAGTGGAGTTGGAGTTGAAGCAGGCTGATGTTGCAGCTAAAGCTAAGCTTGTGCAGCCTGGGAAAAGCCGAGATCAAGCCACTAAGCGCCTCGCGAGCTTACAAGAGCAACTCCAAGTGCAAACCAAAAAATCTGAGGGCCTGAATGAAAAAGTAGCAGCGTTTGATGAAAAGATCCGTGATTTAACTAAGCAGCTTACCGCCTTGCGCCAGGCGTTGCGTGCAAATCAACGAGCCGGCTATTTGGGTCAGGCGCTCGGGCTGGCGCAAATGATCTCGCGGCAGCTTACCGATGATAAAGAGTTGTCAAAAGACCAGTTGCGAATCGTGCTGCATAAGCTGGTACGCACCGTAAAGCTTGCTCATGATTCTGATTTGGCAGATGCGCCAGAGCGCATTGCGCGCTTGCAGCAACAGATTGCTCGAGAAATGACTAAGCGTGAAGAAATTACCGAGAAACAAACCACCATTATTATCCGCATCCGCTCGCTAGAGCTGGATATCCATGCGCAAGAGCGAGAACTGGAAGAGCTGAAGGCTCCAACCCACGAAAAAGAGCTGAAGGCTTTGAAGAAAGAGGTTGCTGTGCGCGAAAAAGAATTGCAAAAAATGCACACCAAGCGAGATGTGTACGAGGCAGAACAAGAGCGCTTGCGAGCTGAGCTTAACGGGATTTCTCGTCAGGACACAACCCAGAAGCAAGTAGAGATTGCACATGCGCTCGAAGAGGCGCATCAGTTGGTGCGAGCACGTCAAGATGAGCTTGAGCGGTGCAGAGTGCAAGACAGGGAACTATCTCGCGATGAGGCATCGTTACTTGCACAGGCCAAACACTGGGGTGTGAAAGTCGCTCAAGCGAACAAGCCTGAGCACCAAGTTTCACGCGATGATATTACACGCCTAGAGGCCGAACTTGCTTTGATTGGCGAGATAGATGAGACATTGGTTGCCACGCACGCCGAACTTGATGGGCGAGTAAAGTATTTAGAAGGTCAGGCGCAAGATATGGAACGGGCGATCGGCGACTTGGAGAAAGTGCTTGAAGAGCTGGCTCGGCGCATTAAATCTACATTTGAAGAAAATTTTGCACGCATAAATAAGGCTTTTGGGAAGAATTTTGCGAGCTTGTTTGCTGGTGGATCTGC
>CAZYFT010000021.1:0-6539 GCA_964646575.1 uncultured Candidatus Saccharibacteria bacterium
CTAACAGATGATTTTTATACATCTTGCTTATGCTAAAATGAATGGTGAATATGCGCATCTCTGCAGAAACACTCAAACAACTCTTAACTTCGAGCGGCAAAGTAACGCCCGAGGTGCTTCAGCAAGCTGAGACAACTGCAACGCAAACTAGTCAGCCCCTGGAGCAAATTGTGATTCATCGCCACATTATTGGCGAGCGCGAACTGGTGGCGCTGTATGCCAAAAGCTTGAACCTCCCCTACATAGACCTCACTAACGTGAAGATTCCGCGCGAGGTGCTTTCGCGCATTCCGGAGCGGATTGCCAAAAAGTATCAGGTGGTGCTGTTTGGGCAAGATACAAAATCTGGCACCTGGCAGCTGGCGATGTCCGACCCAGAAGATGTGCAAGCCGTAGATGTTATCGAAAAGCAGCTTGGTGGAAACCTACAGGTGTACGTCGCAACTCAAAGCGATGTACTCACCGTACTCGATCAATATCGTACCGGCCTGGATAACGAAATAAATAAAGCGATTCGTGAGAGTGCCGCCACAGGGGCAACCGCAGCCAAGCAAGAGACTGTGACTGCTGAAGACATTTCTGAAGATGCACCGATTGCCAAAACCGTCAATATCATTCTGGAATATGCTGTAAAAAGTGGTGCGTCAGATGTACATATCGAGCCGCGTGAATCGATCGTGCAAATTCGCTACCGTATTGACGGAATTCTGCGCGAATCGATGACCCTCCCCCGGCAAATTTTGCCTGCGGTTGTGAGCCGCATTAAAATCCTCTCCAACCTAAAGATTGATGAACATCGAGTTCCGCAAGACGGGCGCTTCAAAGCCACAATTGGCTCGAAAACTGTCGCGGTTCGCGTAGCCACACTACCAGTGATGGAGGGTGAGAAAGTGGTGATGCGTATCTTAAACGAATCCACAAAGGCTGCCACCTTAGAAGAGCTCGGCTTTTCTGGGCAAGCGCTGAAGTCTATCAAAGACGGCATGAAACAACCGGACGGCATGATCCTCGTAACCGGTCCAACCGGTGCCGGTAAATCCACCACGCTTTATAGCGTATTGACGCTCATGAACACCCCGAGCGTGAATATTTCTACCATTGAAGATCCGGTGGAATACCGAATTCCGGGTGTTAACCAAACCCAAGTAAATACTCAAGCTGGCATGACATTTGCTAACGGCTTGCGCGCGCTATTACGTCAAGATCCAAACGTCATTATGGTAGGAGAAATTCGCGATGCCGAAACTGCCAACCTCGCAGTTCAAGCAGCCCTCACCGGCCACACCGTACTTTCCACCCTGCACACCAACAATGCGGCCACAACTTTACCCCGACTTTTAGATATGAATATAGAGCCCTTCCTGATTGCCACGACTGTCAACACCGTGATTGCTCAACGCTTGGTGCGCAAACTTTGTCCGAAATGCAAGACTCCATACACACCAAGTGGTGCTCTACTGGATGAAATTGAGTCAACGTTTAATCTCAGCCGTACGCTCGCTCACTTAAGTCCGAATACTAAAACCACTGCTCCACAAGCTCCAGAAAAACCAGCCGAGACCACAGCGAGTCCAGCCCCCGCTGCACCGAGACCAATTACTGATACTGCCCCACCGATTCGAAAACAGGATCCAAACCGCAAAGTTATCCCAGTGCCAGAAAATCTTGATTTAGAGCGTCGCAGCATCTTAGACCGTATTGCTCAAGATCCAAATATTATCGACCGCCCGTCTGGCGATGGTGATGACAGTTCGATTGGCCTTCCACCAGAAGAAACTAATCCGACGCTCCCACCAAAAACCGCAGAAGCCGGCGCCGCTAAAATTCAGCAAATTGCCGAAAGGCCAGAAGAAAAGCCCGCAAAAGAAGCTAGTTCACTTGATGAAATGCCACCAGCCAGTACGCCAAACACGAGTGCCGAAACACTTGTACTGTATCGCGCCGTGGGCTGCAAACAATGTGGTAATAGTGGCTTCTCTGGTCGCATGGGAATTTACGAAGTACTTGATGTATCTGCAGAAATTGGTACACTCATTACCTCCAAGGCAACAGCTAGCGAGATTCAGAAAACAGCTGTAGAGAAAGGTATGACCACCATGCAGGAAGACGGCCTAGAAAAAGCGCTTCAGGGGCTCACTACCATTGAAGAAGTCCTACGCGTGACTCGCGAATAAGGGGTCGAAACTTGGAAACCTATACCTACCAAGCTCACTCGCATAACGGTCAGATCATTAGCGGCTCCCAGCAGGCAAGCTCAAAAAAAGAAGTTGTCGACTCTCTGCTTGCAAAGGATATGACGCCAGTTTCGATTGAAGCTATAAGCGATTCGAGTGTAGGTAAAAAAATAAAAAACCTCATTCCGCATGGCCGTGTATCGATGAAAGAGCGCGTAATATTTTCACGCCAGTTTGCCACTATGATTGGTGCCGGTATACCAATCGCTCGATCACTTTCGATTCTCAAAACTCAAACTTCCAACAAAACGCTCGCAGCCGCGCTGGAGACTATTGCACACGACGTAGAATCTGGCTCAACACTCTCAGATAGTATTGCCAAATTCCCTAAGATTTTTAGTCCGGTGTATATCTCAATGGTTCACGCCGGAGAGGTTGGCGGGATTCTAGATGACGTGCTCAACCGCTTAGCCGATCAGATGGAAAAAGATTCTGAATTGGTGAGTAAAGTTCGCGGCGCGATGGTGTATCCGGGACTTATTTTTGTAGTCATGGTGGCAGCACTCATCTTCATCATGACAGTTGTCGTACCTCAGCTTGAGGTGGTATTTGACGCTGTCGATACCGAGCTTCCATGGAACACGCAGTTACTACTCAACCTATCTGCCACCATGCGCTCCCAAGGCATACTCATTGGTGGCGTCGCAATTGCAGCAGTCTTTTTCTTCCTAAGAGTCGCTAAAAAGAACCAAAAACTTCGTCGTGGCCTGCACCGTCTATATCTCAAGATTCCGGTCTTTGGTATGGTTATCCGCAAGATAAATATTGCCCGGTTTGCGCGAACCTTTGGAGCTCTCCTAGGCGCAGGCATCCCCGTTTTAGACGCACTCAAGGTAGTCAGCGACTCTCTTTCAAATATCATTATGCAAGATGAACTTAAGGCTGCATCTACGGCCGTCCGAAATGGTGGCAGCATCGCGAAATCATTAAAGTCGAGCAAGGTTTTTCCAGTTATCGTGCCAGAGATGATTGCGATTGGCGAAGAAACCGGAGAGCTCGAAAAAATCCTTACGAAACTTGCAGATTTTTACGACAAAGAAGTGCAATCATTGGTCGCAAATCTCTCAGCCATTATCGAGCCGATGATGCTGATTGTGATGGGTAGCCTGGTTGGCTTTATCATCGTCAGCGTAATTGGTCCGCTGTATCAGTTGACGAGCGGCTTCTAACCTGTTGCGTGCGAGTTGACCGCTAAACATAAGCGCAATATAATTTAACCATCATTATCGAATTAATAATCGGAGGATAATCCTTACGTCATGCAATTAGCAATCCGCAAGCAAAAGGGCTTCACACTGCTCGAACTGCTCATCGTTATCGTGATCATTGGTATTTTGATCGCACTGGTTCTCCCGAACCTCATTAACGGACCAATTCGCGCTCGTGACGTCCGTCGAAAAGAAGACTTGAACGCTATTTCTAGTGGTCTCGAGCAATACTACAATGATAACCAAGCTTACCCAGCCGCTATGGCCGACCTTACTGCTGGAAGCTACCTCAAGGAAGTGCCAAAGGACCCACGCAGTAACGCAGATTATACCTACACTGCTTTGCCAGCCACCGGACCTCCTTACACCAGCTTTACCCTTACTGCTACTCTTGAAAACAAGAACGACAAGGACGTAAAGTCTGGCACTACAGACACCTACGAAGTAGTAAACAAGCAATAAGCTTTTCGCCACACGTACTAAAAGCCACTCACCGAGTGGCTTTTAGGTTACTGCTTATGCTTGTACAATAGAGGTACAACATAAGCTTATTACATACATGTATCTCCCCGTCATCTACAAAAACCGGGCCGTCTTTGGCCTCGATATTGGCCAGCATGCTGCCAAGTTTTTGGAGTTAAAACAAACCGGGCACAGCTACAGACTGATTGGTATGGGCTCAGCTCCACTACAGCCCGACACCATTATTGAGGGAGTTATTGCCGAGCCAGAACATCTGGCCGAGACGATTAGAGCTGGGCTCAAATCCCCTTCTGTGGGCCACATCCGCGCTAAGACAGTTGCGGTTGGATTGCCACAAGCACATTTATTTACCCGGTCCATCACACTACCCGCCATGAAGCGAGAGAAAATTGCCGAGGCAGTGCAGTGGGAATCTCAGCAATACATCCCCATGCCAATGAGCGACCTCTATATGGATTTTGAAATTGTTGAAGAAAAAAAAGACGCTACTGGCGCTGTGAAAGAATATGAGATTTTTCTGGTTGCTGCTCCGCGCGCAATTATTGATAGCTACATGAAACTTTTGGAATTTCTCAAACTTACGCCACATAGCTTCGAAACAACTTTGGCTGCCAACATTCGCGCCCTACATCCAGCTAGCGAACTCAACAAAACCGTACTTGTTCTAGACGTTGGCTCAACCGCAACGGATATGGCAATCGTTACCGATACCATTAAAGTATCAACCACCACGCCTTTTGGCGGCGATCAAGTTACTAAAATTCTAGCCACTCGTCTGAAAGTCTCCGAAGAACATGCCAATGAGATAAAAGCCAAGTTTGGGGTGGCCGAGTCGGGACTTAAAGAAAAAGTTGACGCCGCATTAAGCTCGGCAATTACTCAGCTCGTTACTGAAATTCAAAAGCTCGTAAAGTATCATCAAGAGCGGACCGCCGACGAGGATCACAGGCAAGTTGAGCAACTCTTGCTCACCGGTGGCGCATCACATATGCCAGGCTTTGCTGAGTTATTGGCGCAAAAAACCCAGCTGCCAGTAGATATCACATCGGCATGGGATCACCATAAAGTAAAACTCTCTTCACCATTGCCTCAAGATGTTACATCTGGTTTTACCACAGCCTTTGGTCTGGCTCTGCGAGGGTTTGTATCATGATTAACTTGCTCCCACCAGAAATTAAAGAACAGCGACGCTATTCTCAGTACAATCGGACACTATTAAATGCTATCATCGGTGTGACTATTTTGATTATTGTTACAGCCGGAGCATTTTATGCAACCTGGCTTATATTAAACAAAGAAGAGAATCGGCTCGCGCAAGATATCAATCAAGAAGGTGTTAAATCGAAATCTTATGGGCAAATCGAAGATCAGGCCAAAGCCCTGGCCGATCGACTTGCAACCATAGAAAAGATTCAAACAAACCGCACCCGCTACCCAGCACTGCTTGAAGCCCTTGCAGAAGCCACTCCGCCGGACGCGTATGTAACTAGCTTTGCCGTGGATGCCGCCGGTAAAACCATGACTCTCACGGCCTACGCCACAACTGATCAAGCAGCCGCCAGCTTTAAAAATTCACTCGAAGCCTCCCCAAGATTTAGCTCTGCGGCCATCCAAGTGCTTGAACCAGCTACCGACCCATACTCTGGCAAAGCAACGAACCGTGTAACTTTTGTAGTTGGCCTCGAACCAGGAGCGCTTAAATGAAGGCTAAGTTATTCTTCTTTTTCTTATGCGCAGTCTTAACAATCCTAACTACCGTTGGAGCAAGTGGCTTTGTTTGGGGGCGCAACCAGCTCATCGCGCAAAAAGACGCCGTCAATGAAAAAAAGCTGGAGCTCGACAATAACCAGAAACGCATTGATCAACTCATCCAACTTTCCAGGCGTTACGAAACTGCGAAATCTCGTGCCGACGAAATTGATCGTGCCCTCCCTCGCACTTCACAGCAGGCCGAGATACTGCTTGAACTTAAGTCTGCAGCTGCCGAAACCGGCGTGACAATTGCTAGCGTGCAATTTACCGGTGCGGCAACGCCAGCCAAGGCTGAAACCAATCAGGCCACCGCTCAGCAAGATCTATATGTTCTACCCATGTCTCTGCGTGCAGCTGGCAGCTATCCGCAAATTATTGCTTTCCTCAATCGACTCGACACACTAAGTCGCTACAACTCTGTCACGTCACTCACTGCAAATAAAACCCAAACCAATCCCAACACGCTAGATGTAAGCATGTCACTTGTGGCGTACCTAAAACCATAGGAGATAATGATGAACTTAAGTATGAAGCTCGATATGAATACCGTAAAAAACCTCAGCAAAAAGCTTGGGAAATCTATTGGCATTGTGTTTGTACTGCTTGTGGGTGGCTTCGTAATCTATACAGGGTATTTTCTCACCAACCTGCTCTACACCACCGGTGACACCTCCGCACTGGAGAAAAAACAGGCCGAATCAAGTGCCGCTAAACAGGTACGCTTCAACGAAAAAACGCTGCAATCACTCGATGCGCTCACGCCAGCCGGGACTACACCCAACACCCAAGATGTCGGTAAAGAAGATCCGTTTGCACCTAACTAAACTTAAACTTTTTTCTTGGGCAACGTAAAATTGTTGTC
>CAZYFT010000021.1:6639-9172 GCA_964646575.1 uncultured Candidatus Saccharibacteria bacterium
GTGAGCACATCACCATCAACCACTCCATTATTGTGTACCTCAGCATAATCACGAATTCGCCTGATAAGTCGATTGGCAATACGTGGTGTCAACCTTGAGCGCGCCGCAAGTTCCGTCAGCGCCTCCTCATCAACTTGAATCTTCATGAGTCGCGAAGTTCTTGCCAAAATTCCCGATATTTCCTCTGGAGTATAGAACTCTAAGCGCTGCACAATACCAAACCGATCGCGCAGTGGACCAGACAATGCGCCAAACCGTGTGGTAGCACCAATAATCGTAATCGGTGCCAGCTCCAAGCGCAGTGACTGTGCAGAGGGCCCTTTGCCAAGCATAATATCAATCACATAATCTTCCATTGCAGGGTACAAAATCTCTTCTACTGTGCGGCTCAAGCGATGAATTTCGTCAATAAATAGCACATCACCCGCACTAAGATTTGTCAGTAAACTCGCTAAGTCTCCCGCTCGCTCTATTGCTGGACCAGAGGTTATCTTCAGCTGGCCGCCTAGTTCGTTCGCGACAATATGGGCCAGTGTAGTCTTGCCAAGTCCCGGTGGACCATATAGCAATACATGATCCAGTGCATCTCCGCGCTTCTTGGCGGCCGCAATAGCCAACGTGAGTGCGTCAATTGCCTGTCGCTGCCCAATGTATTCATCAAAACTTCCCGGACGTATCTTTTCCTCAAATTGTGTCTCATCGGGAGTCGCCTCTGGCCGCACTAAATCATCTTGCCGCTCGATCATCAACCAATCTCCCGCAGTGCCTGGCGGACACGCTCAGAAGTATCCAGCTCAGCGTCAACACTCTTTAAGGCAGCTTGGGCCTGATCTGCGCGATAGCCTAACTGCACCAGCGCCTGCATAGCTGGATCGGATGTTTTTGCCACGACAGCCACATCGCCAGCCACTAGCTTCCCGCGCAGTTCCAATATAATCCTTTGTGCAGTCTTGCGCCCGACTCCACTCACCTGACTAAGGCGCGCAATTTCTTCAGCATCGATAATTGTGGTGAGCGTTTCCGCATCGTACGTGGATACGATTGCGTGTGCCATTTTTGCCCCCACACCATTGACGCTGATCAGCTTTCGGTATAGCTGCCGCTCTGCCTCAACCCGGAAGCCATACAGATCATAACTGTCTTCACGAATATTTTCGGCAACAAAGAACGCAACTTTTTCACCGAGCTCCACCGAAGCAATGTCACGAACTGGCACAATTAACTCGTAGCCGACCCCATGGACGTCTAAAATTATTCGATCGTAATCACGGGTGGCCACCGCCCCCTCCAAGCGTGCTATCATGTCTGCATTATCTCACATTCTCGTGCAAAAGGTCTTGCTCATGGATCTTTTACGGGCGTAGTATGCAAATAAGCATGTACCTTACACTGAAAGCGGGAGGGCAAATGGCCATCGACGATGTTGAGGCTACCGGTGTTGTCGGCAACCCCGACGATGTCGGAGAAGCTGAATCCTGGCAGATGTTCGCCAACTGCCTGAGCACCGACCCAGATCTCTTCTTTCCCGAACGTGGCGCGTCTACCAAGGAAGCCAAGGCCGTCTGTCAGGGCTGCGTCGTCCGCGAAGACTGCTTGGAATACGCCCTTGCTGAAGGCGAGAAGTTCGGCATCTGGGGCGGCCTCTCGGAACGTGAACGTCGTCGCATTCGTCGCCAGCGTGCTTTGACTCGAGCTTACCAGCAGTCGCGTCAGATCTAACCCAACACCATCACAATTCCACCGCCGCGTTCTCTAAGATCGCGGCATATTTATGTGGGCAGAATGCGTCAATGCAATGGCCAGCGCATCGGCAGCATCATCCGGTTTTGGAATAGTGTTAAGTTTTAGTCGTGTTTTTACCATTTCTTGCACCTGTTTTTTTGTGGCCTTTCCATAGCCAGTAATGCCCTGCTTTACTTGCAGAGGTGTATATTCAGCAATCGGCACGCCACCCTGCTGCAAAACCAAAAGCGCCACACCACGGGCTTCACCCACCGTCATTGCTGTCGTGACGTTCGTCGAAAAGAATAATTTCTCTACTGCCACCTGTTGCGGTAGATGCTTTTTTACCAGTTCGGTTAAATCTTCATACAAGATTGCCAACCGCTCGGCGTGCGTTAAATCTTTATGCGTTGTAACAACCCCACAATCCACCAGCGTACACACACCTTTTTCGATCGCAATCACTCCAAAGCCAGTGGTGGCAATTCCTGGATCAATACCGAGAATAATCATATAGGTAGTATACTTGAGTTATGACCGAACGCCAGGAACCAATAGTAAAAAAGCTTGTTTTAGAAAGCTACCTTGCGATGGTAAAAAATAGTTTGGGAGCTAAAGTGTGGCAAAATTATTATGCCGAGGTGGACGGGGAAAAACTCGACATTTTGTATGGTGGCTCCGACGCTTGCGCTTGGTTTGTATCTAGCGTGCTAGTAATGCATAAACTCATCGCCTCAAGTCATGCCACCGTTACTTCTACGATTGAAGATTTAGAGAAGTCAAAATGGCACAAAATCGCCAAACCAAAACC
>CAZYFT010000022.1:0-8866 GCA_964646575.1 uncultured Candidatus Saccharibacteria bacterium
TGATTATAAAGGCGTACCTGAAACTGAGATAGAAGATTTAGCTGAAAAATTGCGTAAAGATTACAATCGCCACCAGTAACTTGCCGACATAGGGAAAGTCTTCAAATTCTGTATTGACAAGGTTAATGTGAATACTATAATTAACTGCAGTTCAGCAATTGTCTGGCAGCACTTAGAGAGGAAGTCCGTGTTGCGCTCAGCCCAAAACCCTCAAGTCGGCTCAGCGCTACGCCCTGAGCCGACCGTCCCTGTCGATCCGGTAGGGATCGATGATCCCCACACTCCAGAAGATCTCCCGCTCAAGTAGGCGTATTACGCCGAATGATACATGGAAGGAGGGGAGCGATGGGTGGTAGCATCGAAGATGCACAGCAGGAAGCGGCCAACCAGGCGGCCGACGACGCGGACTACGCCGAGGCCAACCAGCCGGCGGACTGACCGCAAACCTACTCGGGTCACTGACGTGACCCGAGTAGGTTCTCAACCAAGGAGGTTCAGTATGGAAGTTGGCCCTGACGACCAGTCACCCGATTCGGGACAGACGTTGCCAACCCATGGCAGCTACGAAGACGATTCCTCTGGTCGCGATGCCGACAGCTAGTTCACAGGGGCAGAAGTTCTGCCCCATTTTTTAATCAGAATCTAACGAGAAGGCCTCAAAATGAAGAGCAGTAATGAAATAGCAAATTCGATTGGCATCGTCAATTACTATACTGAAGTAGTTGACGGGGTTGTCTGGAAGCATTTGCAGACAGAATCTGGCCCCCTAGAGTTCGCTTTTGAGTTTGGTGCTGGCGCATGGTCTCAAGATCCTGGGCTACCAGGTTTGGCCCATTTCCATGAGCATATGGTCATTAAAGAATCAAAAAATTATCCAGATGAATCTTCAACTGATGAATTTTATTCACGACTTGGTATTCGTAGAAACGCTTCAACAGCTGTTGATGTGATGACAGTAGTTTTTGCAGTGCCAGGCATAGAAGCCGCTATAAAAGCTGCAGAAGTAGTTTATGATAAGCTGACTAACCCACTTTTTTTAAAGAGTCGTCTGGACATTGAGCGAGGGGCGATACAGGCAGAACTAAAGCAAAGGAGCGCCTCACCAAACGTTGAGTTATATAATCAATATACTAACTTACTTATGACTGGTGGCTTGAAGGATTACAGCGAACTAGGCGGGAAGCCAGAAATTATTGATCTGATTAATGTTAATGATATCGTTAAGCACCATGAGACGGTTAAGGAAAAAGGTTTGGAGCAAATAATTACGGTGGCTCCTGTAGAATCTAGGCAACTTACGGAACTAATTCGCCAATTCGCCGATACATTTCCTAGTGGTAAGCCAGAAGCTAAGATAAAAATGCCGCGAGGGCATAACTACTTTTCGCATTCTGGTGGACAGCAGCTCATACGGCTAGGCTATAGCGCGCGCGGGTCACTGACATTACGAGAGTTAGTCGTTGTTAGGATTTTAAGAAGGTTGCTAACTACTGGACAAACGAGCTATCTTTTTGACTTATTAAGAAACAAAAAAGGCAGAATTTACTCTGTTTCAGGGGCGAGTAGTGCATATGAAGAATGGCATGAGCTTTCGATGCAAACTAGCTTTAGTGACCAAATCTCGTTTATCGATGTGGAAGAAATATTTTCTTTGGTAGAAAAAGATTTTATAGAATGGCTAAGTCCTCAAAAGCTTACAGACATTCAAGAAAACCAAAAGAATGTTGCTGTGATGAATTTTGAGACCAACCACAGTAAGCTGATGCAAACCGCCACTTTAAATAACTGTGGGGAAGATGCAAATGTGCTCACAGAGCTCACGGCTCTTATGTCGGTCGAATTTGAAGAGCTGTTACTTGTAGCAAAAAAACTACTTTCGGAGAAGAACAGGTATTCAATCACGATGAATGTGGGTTCTGAATAAAACTACTCTTTGTATTTTTGTTAGGCTGGCTGGTTAATAGGTTGCACACCAATGAGTATGTAAAGGAGAGGGTAAGATTTTAGTACGGAGATTTGTGGAAGAACTAGTTCCAGCCTTCAGATTGGTAGACGGCAACTACCATTGCGCAGACAGGATGAGATCCGCACATAGCACCTTCAACCACCATCTGTATGTCTGACCACTCCACATGGCTGCGTCGTGCCATCATGTCGTGCAAAGTTTCGGTGATGTCTTGGCGCACTTCTTCTTCGCTCATACCTTCATGCTCAACAAAAAGGCCTTTATTTGTTTTAGGATCCGTAACCCAACCAATCCCAGCCCAGGCCTGATGGTTAGGACGACTCTCACGCTGGTTTGCCATCACTACATGCAGTTTATTGCCGAAATGAGAGTCGTCAAAATGGGGCTTTTCAAATCCGATTTCGCTGTTTGGCGGTATGATAGATGAGAGATATATAAGGTTTTGGTCGGCAATGCCACATTCTTGTAGGCATGCATCAAAGGCAGCGAGCTCTGTCTTGCCTTGAGCGATAGCCTTTGCGAGATGAATTTTGAGACTAACCACAGTAAGCTGAAGTCACCGGCCGATTTTTATGCTGGGCTAGATGCTGTTACTCCAGAAGATTTGCAGAAAGTTGCACAGAAATATCTGGCTGGTAAGGAAGCTCACTGGTTACTTTCGGTCGCAACGAGATCGGGAGAGGTTTATGGGGGGAGTTTAGAAAAGGAGTTAAAAAAAATCTTAGAGTAAGGTGGCTTGATTTAGAATTGATGTATTAGTCTTGACTAATCTTGAAATTGATACTATGATTTGCGCATCAGGAGAGTACCTTACTTATTCCAAGTTGATATCGGAAAGGCATTCGTAATTTAATCTTGGAATTTTCCTGACCATCCAGTCCTCGCCAAAGTCCTGAAATTGGCAGAGCGGAAAGGGGAATGATATGGGACAAACTAGTCTGTTGCTCGAACGCGTCAAGGACGACATCCGACAGTCAACAACGCCAGACATGAGTCATGACGATTTCGATCACACCGACAACTGGTCAGACTCATGGGCCGATGGTGGCGAACACGCCGACAGCAGTGGCTAGACCACCTATAGGGGCGCTCTCGACTGAGCGCTCCTTTTTCTATAATATGCAGTTATGGAAAAATTTAGTAAATATCGAGAATTTTATACTGGAACTGATAACTCTACTGAGATACAGGCAGCCGCAAAGAGTATTTTGGAAAAGTTAAAAAATAGTGAGATAACTTCAGTTTTTGTGGCGGTTCGTCAATTCGTCAATGATGCCTGCTATGACAAGAGTTCTGGCACGCCGGTAGCAAAACGAAAAGCTTCTAGTCTACTAGATTCACGCAGGGCAAAAGCCTCAGAACTTATAGACGATTGCATAGCCAGCTGCGGTTCAATGGCTACGCTTGCCACTTCATTACTGCGAAATATGGGTTACGCCGTTAAATTAGTCCACGGTTCACATGTGAGCTCAGAGCATCATGCTTGGATCGAAATCTACAATGAAGACGCGGTTAAATGGGAGGCTTATGATTTAACTGGTTATGGTGATAAAGTAACAGGAAAAATCGGGCCTGGGCATACGAAAATTTTAGATTGTGCAGATTGGTATGACATAAAAGAATTTTTAATCAAAGAACATAAGGAATGGGTTAGCAAGCGCCAGGAAAGACGGAAAAATTCTTGACAAATTAGCATAAAATATATATAACTACAGCTAGTACCTCGATAGATAGGAGCTGGCATGGGCAGCAAGAAAAACCTGTATCCAATTATCAAAGTCGCATCGACATGCAATCTGCAGTGCAGCTACTGTTCCGCTGATGACTACATGAATCATCAACGGGATTCGATTATGACCCGAGAAGTGCTTCGCCGAACTATCGAAGAGCTGGGCCGAGTTCGAGATAGAGGAACCTTCCTCTGGCATGGTGGAGAAGCCTTGCTAGCCGGACGAAGTTTTTTCGAAGAGATTGTGACCATCCAGCGT
Organism: uncultured Candidatus Saccharibacteria bacterium; assembly: GCA_964646575.1. Taxonomy (GTDB): domain Bacteria; phylum Patescibacteriota; class Saccharimonadia; order CAILAD01. Next base: position 3,955 of record CAZYFT010000022.1, read on the forward strand.
GAGCTTGGACTCAAGCGTTACAAGAATGCAGTTCAGACCAACGGCATCCTCATGTCGGACGACTGGGCTGAGTTCCTCAAGGATGAGCAATTCCAGGTTGGAATTAGCATTGACGGACCGGAAGCTATGCATAACGAGCTTCGGGTGTTTCGTAATGGGGCTGGATCGTACAAGCAGGTGATGCGTGCAGTCAAGCTGCTCGAAGATCATCAGCGAAGCTTTGGTGTTTTGGTGGTCATCACTCGACAGAGCGTAATGCACGGTGAGAAAATTTTTGATTTTCTTATTGAGCACAGTATTAAGTCGTTTGACTTCAAGCCATGCTATGGCGATCCCAGGTATGATGTTTCGCTAATCGAGTTTGCGCAGATGCTTTGTCGTGTATTCGACAGGCTGGTTGCTCTGGACGATCCCGATATTCATATCAGGACACTCGAGGGGTTCATCAAGAATCTACTCGGTGGAAACTCCGGACTATGTTCGCAGACAGGGAACTGCACCAACCTGATCACGATCGACCATGATGGCGAGGTTTACCCCTGCGATCGCTTCATTGAGCCGCGATTTCGCTTTGGAAACATCATGGAGACTCCTCTTGACGAGCTCTGGCAGGATTCTGAGGGCGCAAATCGTTTCAGGGAGCTTGTCGCCGAGCAGCGCATTAAGTGCGCTTCCTGCAGTTACGCGCCCGTTTGCAAAAGCGGATGTACCCAGGAAATTGAATACTGGCCAGACGAGTATTGTGAACATAGGGCTATTGTAATTGACCACATTCGAGATTGGCTAGTTTCACAAGGTGAAGAACCGATTTCTGTGAATTTGAAATAATTAGAGCCTCACCGGCTGGTGGGGCTTTTTTATTGTTTAAATTCGAACGAGGCGAGCAGAGTTTACTTGAGCAGGGTCAAAATAATGGCAGATTCCGATATGTATGTTTTCGGCTTTATCCGTATTATCTTGCTCAAAGTTACATAGATACACATCAAGGGTTACCACTCCAATGTCGGGCCAGGTATGCACTGCAACATGCGATTCAGCCAGGATGACAGCACAGGTAAAGCCATCGCCATCAAAGTCATGATAGACCTTACCAAGGTTTTGTACTCCTGCAGATTCCAAGATTTTATCTATTTCTACTAAAAAACTCTCCAGGTCACGGAGGGGGTTGGGATCTTTTACTCGAATTTCACTTACTATATGCATAATACCAGTAGTTTAACAGATATAAGTATACCGTAAAAGCTTTACAAATGCAAGTTTTTTTGGTATAATATGCATATTGTACCTTGATTCAGGGGGAAAGATGAACGCTCACGCCAGGCATATCTGGTCCCAGGTGGTCTTCTATCTGGGATGGGTGGCGATGATCATCTTCGAGACGACGTTGTGGAGCATTACGGGACTGGTTTTTGGCTTCATCACCTTCCTGATCGGTGGATACCTGTGGGCCCTGTGGCACATCGGTAACACGGAGGCAGAGGTGAAGATCCATGGGCCCGTCCTCGTCCTGATGGACAAGATGCTCGCGCGTTCGGATAAGGTCTTCCTTCCGGTTGCTGCCCTGTTGGGTGGTGGGCCAGGGGTTGGGCTTGTCTTGAAGAAGCAGGCGCACAGGGCCGCCAAGGCCTACAGTCTGATCGCCAGCACGATCTACGCAGTCATTTGGCTGGTAGTCCATGCGGCTCGCCCCCAAGGGGGTGTTCCGGTGGAAATCTGGCCATCTATGGAGTTTCTGACCAACATTCGAAATCTCTTCTAAAGGAGGAGCAATGCGTATCACACGCGAAACTGCAATCCCCGAAGAGGAGATTGCGAATTTCTACCAGATCTACATGGAAGCATTCTCCGAGCTTGCCTTGAAGAGTGCCTTGCGTCAGTGGATGTCCGAGCAGGAGTTTCGAGCAGAGATGCTCAGCCCCGGCGTAACCAAGATCGTGGGATGGGATGATGCCGGAGAGCCGGCAGCAATTCTCTGTGTCACAAATGACCCCGAGCTTGTCCCGTGGCTCAATCCTGAATTCTATCGCCTGAAGTTCCCAGATGACTTCGCGCGACGCGCGTTGTACTGGGTTGGCACTATCTTGGTTCATCCCGAACGGCGTGGTGCAAACTACGTCGACGAGTTGATCCGAGAAAACACACGGTTCATCTTTGAGGTTGATGGAGTATGTCTTTTCGATTGCTGCCGTTATAACCTAGATACCGTCGGTTTGCCGCAGCTCGTTGCTCACTTTGCGAGTGAGGTCGTGCCTGTTGAGTATCGTGAAATCGATACTCAACATTTCTATGCCATGTGGCGTCGGCGTGAGTCCGATGAACGGGCTCCTCTTCATTGAGGGGCCCGTCTTTTTTACTTAGGGTATACTAATAGTTGTAATGCTCTATTCACTAATTTTTCTCGAGCTAATTCTGATTATATTGGGGCTTTTTGTATTCTTAAGTTCCCCAAAGTCAAAGGTGAATCGTGTCTTTGCTATTTTTATTCTCATTTCGTGCTGGTGGGTTGCGGCTAATGCAATGTCTTTAAGTTCAAGCCAATCTTTATCAGTATTCTTTGCAAGACAGATTACGCCTGCATCTACCTTTACTGCATTGTTTTTTCTGCTCTTTTGCACTCAATTTACAAAGAAAAAGCTATCAAATTATACTTATTTATTGCTAGTAATTCCCGCCGTCATAATTGTCCCGCTTTCATGGACCAGCCTAAATTTTTCAACGACAATTAAAGATGGCAACGTTGTTTACGAGTTCGGAATGCTTTATGCGCCCTACATAATTCTCTTGGGCATATATTTGGCTTCAGGTTTTTGGCTTATTGCGTCAAGTTATCGTAAGTCCAGGGGAAGTGAAAGGCAACAGTATCTATATGCATTAACTGGGCTTGGACTATCTGGAGTGATAGCCTTGATTATAGGTGCAATTTTACCGGCAATAGGATATGACGGCCTGAGTAACTTTACGCAGTTTACAGTAATAATTGGGGTGGCGTTGACTGGCTATTCTGTGGTCAAACACCGCCTCTTCAACATCCGTGCAGTTGTAGCGCGCTCGCTCGCGTACGTGTTCTCTATCGGTGCTTTTGCCTTCCTCTATGCTTTTCTGGCCTTCGGTTTGGCGCAAGGTGTATTTCTTAAAAATATTCTTACCACCGAGCTCTCGCGTGAAATTTTCAATGTTGTCTTGGCTGTACTGTTAGCCTTCACGTTCCCGACGATTCGTCGCTTTTTCGAAAAGATTACCGACCGCGTGTTTTACCGTGATCGTTATGACCCGCAGCAGCTTGTCTCAGACATTGGTCGCGTGCTGGCTTCGGAAATACTCCTCGAGCAACTTTCGAGTAAAGTATTGGCGATTATCGACGCGCAAATGCGTTTGGCGACCAGCAACATTGTAGTGATGGGCGAAGATGGAATCTTTTACCAAACTCATGCTGACAAAATTCAGCAGCTGTACCACGCGCCGGAGCTTGCGAAGTTTAATAAGGGCACGACAATTGTTGATGAGCTATCGGATGCTGGTAAGCGTGAAATATTAGAACGGCATAATGTGCGGGCGGTTTTCCCGTTGCGCACGAAAGAATCGTTTGTGGGTTATTTACTACTGGGCGAGAAGCAGTCGGGTGATATTTTTTCAACCCAAGATGTGCAAACTTTGCAGATTATTTCTGACGAGCTGGCAATTGCGATTAATAATGCTCGTTCATACCAGGAAATTCAGCGCTTTAACGAAACCTTGCGTGAAAAGGTCCGCCTGGCGACTGTCGAATTACGACATGCGAACGCTGAACTCAAAGAGTTGGATAAGGCGAAAGATGAGTTTATCTCGATGGCTTCCCATCAGTTGCGTACACCGCTCACAGCCGTACGAGGCTATACCTCGATGGTGATGGATGGTGATTTTGGAAAAGTTTCTAAAGAACAAAAGGAAACGCTTAAGCAGTCATTTGATGCCGCAACAAGAATGACACGCCTAGTGGATGATCTCCTGAATGTTTCCCGGATACAATCTGGTAAGTTTAAGATTGAACGCACAGAAGTTGATCTAAACAAAGTGCTGCCAGAAGAAGTAAGTATGCTCGGAACTGCCGCAGAGATGAAGCACGTGACGATTACCTTCCATGAGCCAAAGGCGCCGGTGCCGATGTTGCAAATTGATGAGGGTAAGACCAGGCAGTGCTTGATGAACTTGATGGACAATGCAATTTACTACTCGTCTACGGCTGAAGGCGGCGGTAAAGTGGACGTGTACTTGGAAGCAGATGCTGATTGGGTGAGCTTTAAGGTAAAGGATAATGGTATTGGAGTACCAAAAGCTGAGCAGCCAAAACTATTCCAGAAGTTTTATCGTGCCCCAAATGCGCAAAAGACCCGTCCAGATGGCACCGGCTTAGGATTATTCTTGGTTGGTAGGGTCACCAAGGATCAGGGTGGTGAGATAATTTTTGAGAGCGAAGAAGGCAAGGGTTCGACCTTTGGCTTTAAGTTGCCGGTGAAGGCTGCGGGTGAGGATTTGAGTGCTACACCGAGTGCTGAGGCGGCAATGAAGCCTGAAGCAGCAAAGAAGTGATCTAGCCACCAGATAGCATAAGCGGTATAATAGTCTGCAATGGAAGGTGATGCACCAAAGGCCGCTGTGCCGGCAGTGAATGAAAAAGCTGATGTGGTCGTAGTAGAAGACGACCCGTTTATTTCGCGTATGTATCAGGTAAAGCTTGCCAAGGCCGGTTATCATATCGCGATGGGCGTAAATGGTCGCGAGGCCATCACGCTAATCACTCAGCACCAGCCGCGCCTTGCCTTGGTGGATATTAATATGCCTGAGATGACCGGCATCGAAGCCGTGAATCAGCTTAAGAACGATGGCTATGATTTTTCGCGCACCAAGATTGTTTTTTTAACAAATTCAAATAATC
>CAZYFT010000023.1:0-8783 GCA_964646575.1 uncultured Candidatus Saccharibacteria bacterium
TTGGCGACATCAGTGCCGTCAATAACAATCGAACCAGAGGTGATGTCGCGCAAACCTTCCATCATCTCAAGCGTGGTAGTTTTTCCAGCGCCGTTTGGGCCAAGAATACCAAACACCTCGCCCTTCTTTACTTCGAAGCTCACCCCCCGAACTGCTTCGAAGTCTTCGTAGGTTTTGCGTAAATCTTTAACCGTGATCAAGGCCATACCATTCTAGTATACTGCAGCCCGACTAAAAAAAGAGCCCCTCTCTAGAAAGAGAGGAGCTTTTGCGCAGCTTCGATGTATCGCTTGGCCGCATCAAGATCCATCGAGCCATCCGACTTGCGCAGTTTGCCTTGAGCGTCCACGCTCAAACCCGGCAAGGCACGCTCCAAACCAGCGTAAGCGTCCACGACGGACCTGTAGCTGCCGATCGTTTTTTCGCACAGCCCACCAGCAATGGCAAGTCGCAGACCAGGTGATGCATTGCACAACTTGAAGTAAGGCTCAAGAGCAGACAACAAACCATCACTTGGCAAGTCTACGCCAAAACCCCCGGATGCGTCATAGAGCAACGTTTGAAATGGAAAATTGTTGAACCGCTGACTGTGCGACCCATACTCCAAGTCGAGAAAATCAGCCACATCCACATCCGGACAGATGAGCTCGCGAACTGGATTGAGCAGCTTCGGCCAGATTTGCAACACCGAACGAGTTGGTCCACCGCACAGGGAGCGGCGCCGAGCATCCAGCCAGTACAAGGACGGCCGCTTCGGCAATGGGAAGTTGAACTGGAAGCCACCGAAGCCAGTACGCAGATCAGGCTTCCAGCTGCCAATTTCTTCGCCGATAATCTGGCGACAATCTTCGAAAAACACAGCTTCATCCGTCACCCACTCTTCACGCGTGACGTAGACGTCACCGGTCGGGCCTGCCGCGTTATAATGAATAAGCGCGAAAGCTCGAGTTTCATCAACTTCGGCAACCAACTCTTGGAGTCGCTCACGTGGCGGGAACAAGTTTGGATACTTCGATGGGATGCCGTTCCATGTCTTATGGCTCACCAGAATTCCCACCATCAGCTGATGTGAATCATTGGGGCCAAACAGCTTCTGAAGTGCTTCGATCTCTTTGGGCTGCATGAAGCCCGTAACACCAATGTAGGGCTTAGGCGGTGCAAACATTGCAACCTGCGCTTTCTATCGATCTCTTACAAGGTACGGACATATTTTAACGCGCGCAAGGTAATTTTCGCGAGCATGAGGATAATGCTTTTGTCAGCTACCGAAAAAAGCAGGTACAATAGAATCTAGCTCATCAATTGAAGACCGAAGGGATTCAATTGAAAGAGGAAGACTAGTGGAAGTAGCCAGCGAATATATTCGCCGCAACGAACAGTAGTCTGACGCGGGCCCGTAGCTCAGTGGTTGTCGCGACTTGTCGCGCTTTCAAAGAAACTGCTCTAACCACAACTGTTGAGCTACGGATCTATAGCAAGATTCGTACATACATCTTTTAGCGTGGGCCCGTAGCTCAGTGGTTAGAGCAGTCGACTCATAATCGATTGGCCGCTGGTTCAAATCCAGCCGGGCCCACCACTATTCCACCCTGTCTGGGTGTTTTTTTAGTCATCGTCCTTCTTAACTCAAATAAAAAACAACCCCTTGAGCAGAGGCTGTTTTTTATTTACTTACGCCTAACTTACGCTACAGCGCCGTCAGCTGGCGGAGCGGCTGGGGCATCAGATGCAGGAGCTTCTGGCGCTGGAGCTGGAGCTCCTTCAACTGCCTGGTCTGGAGTTGGCTCTGCAGGCGCTGCTGGTGGCATTTCTGGAGCTGCAGGAGCCTCTGGAGCGGCTGGTGCTGGGGCATCAGTTGCAGGTGCTTCTGGTGCTGGAGCAGCTGGTGCGGCAGCTGGGTCTGGCTGAGTTACGACACCAGGAGTTGGTGCGGCTGGTGCTGGCTGTGTCTGTGGATCCATAATTATTCTCCTTTAGGTAATTTTTAAAATGGAATGTCTTGATTATATCAGTTTCATTTACTGGTAACCAACATAACACAAAACCCGCCACAAGGGCGGGCTGTGTACGTAACTTACGTAAGTTGGCTCTAGCCTTCTTTGTTCTCTTTCTTAAGAATTGGAAGACCGGTGCGGGTGTTTTCAACAACCATGTAGCCTTCTGGAAGCGCGTCGATTGCACCATCTTTAGCTTCGCGAGCGAAGAAGTAGATGCGCTGCTGACGGCCACCCTTAAGGGTTACATCACGCTGGTGCAAGATGTAAGTTTGACCTTTTGAATTAGTGTGCTGATATGCCATATCTTGTTTCACTCCTTATTACTAGTTATGTTTCCAGGTTAGGCCAGGTTAGCTAACCTGTCAACACCTTAGCGCTGACTTTTTTGTGTTTGTATCTGGTTTTCAGATAGAGACTTGGTTTGAAGCTGAGAGGAAAAACACCTACAATAGAGACTAATGTGCTTGAAGGATAAATAAGGAGGAAACATGGAAACACCGGCACCACGCCGCCCAGCTGCACAAGCCCCGCGCCCAGCCGCGCACCCATCACAACCAGCAACTCACCCACGCCGCAATAAGCGCCGAGCGCTTGGATTTGCTGCAATCGGTATTGCCGTAATCGTATTAGTAGGCGTAATCCTGCTCGGAGCTTCACTACTCTCGCAAGCACGCTCTGGCGGCATGAAAGATGTAAAAACCGGCCAGTACCAAGCAGTCTTCTTAAATAATAACCAAGTTTACTTTGGAAAAATTTCCACCATTAACGATGAGCATATTGTTCTAAATGACATCTACTACCTGCAGGTTCAGCAAGGTGTACAGCCCGAAGAAAAAACCCAAGATAACCAGCAGCTTTCATTGGCTAAGTTGGGTGGAGAGTTACACGGCCCAGAAGACACGATGTACATAAATGCCGACCAAGTATTGTTCTGGGAAAACCTCAAAGACGACGGCAAGGTTGTCCAGGCAATTAAAAGTAACAGTAAATAAACTAATCTGTACTTCTAAAAAACGCCCCTTGCCAGGGCGTTTTTTATTTCTTGGTTTTTGTTATAGAGCCATAACCTAATGGCGCCAAGTTTCTACTCAACAGAATGCTGACACCCAAGAAAAAGGTCGCAACCGTCAAAAAACCACCCAAAACCGGCACGAGTCCAACTACAGCCAACAAGAAGAAGCCGAGTGCAGCAGCTCCAAGCTCGGTCATATAATTACGCGGGCGTGTGTTAGGTTTCTTAGTTGCCATTTGATTGAGCGCATAGCTGCCAACAAAGTGTGCACTGGCCGTTGGCGCCAACACTAATACAAGCAAGTAAACAAGTCCACCAATAAATACGAGAGGAATTCCGATAATTGTGAACAGTAAGAGTATCAGCAAAATTGGGGTAAATACTACAAATACCAAAGCCTTGAAGTAGTTATTGAGTGGTTTTTTTACAAAATAATCCTCAGCTGGCAAAAAAACTTTCGGCATAATGAACAATGCGATTGCCGCAATAAAAATGTTTGCCGCCAGCCAGTACGCCATATCACTCAACTGTGCTGCAATACGCTCTGCTGGTGTCACCTCTCTTGCCGGATCAGTGCGCTTAATCGAGCCGGTAATTGAACGGTCATTTTCTATTGTCGCTTCAGACTGCGATGTGTATGTCAGGTTCCCTCCAATCGTCGCACCACCGGCAATAGTAATGGTCTCGCCAGCCACAGCCACATCTCCTCCCACTTTACTATCAACAAGAACTATCGAACCACCGACATACATATTCTGCGCAACCTCTCCCCGCGTACGAACATCACTACCGGCAGCAAAAAGATTCTGCGCTCGCAAACCATCATCAGTTTTTACATCTGCCGCGGCCACAAACACGCTACCGACCTCACGCGCTGCAACTTCCACGTCAGAACCTACCGCGTGAATGTTACCAGTTACCACGCCGCGGACAACAACTCGCTCGGCAGCAGCATACACGCTGCCATTTATTGTTCCTTCTATCTCAACTGTGCTACCGGCAACAATCACATCACCATTTACAGTGCCGCGCAACGAAATATTCTCAGCTGCACGCACATAAACACCATTTACGGTTTGATCGGCAGCCAATTCGGCTCTTGAATTTGCAGCACGGGCGACACCAAGAGTTAACACAGTAACCGTAATGATTGCGACAATACCTAGAATTACTCCGAGACGTTTCATATTTTTCATTAAACGCCGAAAATAGCTAAAACACAAGGCTTGACACGTTCGTAGCCTGTTCGTTATTATAGATGTAAAGCAGTACTCATAAAGGAGGGATTATGATCCGCAAACCACTTACCAAGAAACAAAAGCGAACACTAGATTACGTTTCTTCATTTATAGAACAGCATGGATATTCGCCCAGCTACAGAGAAATTGCAAATGGCCTCAAACTCAATTCTGTAGCTACTGTAGCTCAGCACATCGACTCGCTCGTAGCCAAAGGTCTCCTCACAAAAGGCAATAACTCCGCCCGCTCCCTCCTTCCAGTTGGAGAAGTTGAAGCTGCTACAATTACTGACTCTGGCATGCGTCTCCCAATTCTTGGCATGATTGCTGCCGGCACACCCATCGAAACCGTTTCCGGCCACCCTGACACTCTCGAGGTTCCACCTTTCATGGTTGGTAAACGCAATAGCTACGTCTTGCAAGTAAAGGGACAATCAATGATTAATGACGGCATTCATAACGGCGACTACGTAGTTGTGCAAGAAAAAGAAGTACCCACTAATGGAGAAGTGGTTGTCGCCTTAGTGAACGGATCTGAAGCGACCCTCAAGCGCTACTACAAAGAGGCCGGACGTGTCCGCCTACAGCCCGCTAACGACACTATGGACCCAATCTACATTACTCCAGACATGGATCTCAAAATTCAGGGCGTCGTTATTGGGCTCATCCGCAGGTACAACTAGCTAGCGCTTAAACAGCGCCAGATAGACTATCTTAAAATATTGCGTCTGCGTGCCTAAAGTACACAATCAGCGAGCGAATTACATAAATATTCAGGAATGCTCCAATTATTGCTGCTAACATTTCTATAACCCCAACTACCGTCTGGCTACCAAACGAGTAGACTCCTCGAGCAAATAAGTTAGCCCAAAATGGCCCTAACCACTTTACCGTAAGTAAAAGCGTCAAAATGATACCGACTAGCAATAGTAATTTAATAAGCGGTACCCGGATACGATCTTGAAAGTGACCTCTGTTTGAAAAAGCTGTCTCTACAATTAATTCATTACGAGCCGTAGTGAAAAACGCCATTGCTAACCAAAAGAGTGTGTATACACCGAGCCCAACAGCCCCCCAAAACAATACAATCGTCGCCCAAGACACAATTTGCAAATCGCCATAAGCGGCAAGTTGTGAGCCAATTTGCTGGGCAAGCTGAGCAGAATCTGTGCTCTGATTGCCACTCAAAATCTTAGCGATAGTCTGTATGTTAACCGCCACCAAATAGCCAATGGCCATAAAAATATATGCAACAAACCCCACAGGTGTTGCCACAGCAAAGCTTCTTGCCCTCGCCTCCTGCAAATCATGGGAGGGTTCTTGCGCTATGGCTTCCTGCTGTATCTGCTCAGATGTTTGGGGGGTTACAAGATATTTTTCATTCATCAAGCTACTCTCCAACCTTCTCAGTAACAACAATCACAGTCGAGGCCTTACCATCTCGCTCCTCACTTGTTACAATGAGCGCCAGATTTCTTAAAGGCTTTTCTGCAAAACCAATACCTGAATTGAAATACGTAGCTTGATCACGAGTTTTCGACCAGCCCTTTTCAGCAAGCTGAGACTCATAGTAAGAGACCACTTGCTGCTGACCGTCGGCAGACCTCAGCGTCACATTTGAGCCTTGCCCATCTTTTACAACCGAATACATAACTTCTGAACCAGGATATACCGGAATATCGCTCGGATAGTTTTTAGGGAGCTCTGCCTTGCTCGAGAAAGTGCCTTGTCCGTCATCCGTAGTAACTTCTATTGAGCTACCCTTCTCATCAACTTTTACGCCATTAGAGTGCAAGAAATTTAAAGCTGGAGCTGCAAAAACAATGCCCACAATAATCGCTGCAACAAATAATACAACCACGATGCTGCCGGCGATGATTGCTAACTTAGCACCCTTCGACATTGGTTTTTTAGCCCGCGATGATGCGACAATTTTTGGCGATTGAGCCATAGAAATACCTTTTATGCTTCTATTGTATCACCTGTAATCGCCGCGGCAACGCACATAGACACTCGACTATCAAACACGTCCGGAATTATGTGTTCTGCTCGAGGTGCATCAATGAGACCAGCCAACGCCTTGGCGACACGCAATTTATCGTTGGATGAAACAGTATTTTTATGCGCATCCATCAAGCCCCTAAACAAGCCAGGAAACACCAATACGTTATTTATCTGATTAGGAAAGTCGGATCTACCGGTTGCCATAACAGACACACCTGCCGTCTTAGCGTTTTCAGGTAAAATTTCTGGCTCTGGGTTAGCCAAAGCAAAAACAATTGGATCGCTATTCATACCTTGAATAATCTGAGGCGTGAATGCTCCAGCTACCGAAACTCCAATAAGCACATCCGCACCCCGGGCTGCCTCGGCCAATCCCCCATTTTCCGTGGCTCGGCTCAGCTTAGCAAGCTCGGCTTTTTCACCTCGTAAATCATCTCGATCGGTTGATAAAATTCCGCGAGAATCAACTACAGCCAGCTGACGCACGCCAGCTTGATGTATCAACCGAGCAATTCCCGAACCAGCCGCACCAGCACCATTGACCACAACCCGCACATCGGAGAGCTGTTTGCCGACTACTTTGAGTGCGTTATACATACCAGCCAACACAACAATAGCTGTAGCGTGCTGATCGTCATGCACAACCGGAATATCCAGCTCGGCTTGCAAGCGTCTTTCAATCTCAAAGCAGCCTGGCGCCGCGATATCTTCTAAATTTATACCGCCAAAGCCCGGTGCAATTGCGCGCACCGCCTGCACAATCTCATCGGGGTCTTGAGTTGATAATACGATTGGCCAAGCATTCACTCCCCCCAACTCTCGAAACAACATTGCTTTACCTTCCATAACCGGCAATGCAGCCTGCGGACCCACATTTCCGAGGCCCAGAACTGCTGAGCCGTCACTCACTACCGCCACCGCACCAGCTGCACTCGTCAGCTCTCGCGCCCGCTCTGGCTTCCCGGCAAGCTCCCGCGAAACCGCCGCCACACCAGGCGTATAAAATGTCGCAAGCGATGCCTCAGTCAGCGCGGCATTCGATTCAATATGGATCTTTCCACGGTACTTAGCGTGCTCAAGAATTGGGTCGTTGTTTTGCTCCATTACGTGTCTCCTCCAGTTTTTCAAAAATAATAAGTGTGAGCGCCACACTTGCTGTAGCCACAACGGCACCCCATATTGTGTCAATTACAGAAATGCCCAGTTGCCAGTCTTGCAAAAATTGCAGATTCTTCATATTCATGAGCCCAAAAACCAAGCTACCAAATACACCCGCTCTCAACAGAGACTGTCCCATAGTCGGTCGCTTCTTTTCGCGAGCTATAGCTACATAGGTTAATGTGGTCGAAAAAATTACTCCGAACAAAATAAACCACACGAGCGAAAATTCATTCGACACATATTGCTCAAGCGCACGCTTATAGATGTCTCGAGCCGCCACCTGCAGCCACATATACTGCAGTACAGAAAACGTTACAAATCCGATTATGTAGAGTGTGGCTTTTTTATGCATCACACTCTATCGTATCACGTCGAATGAAAGAATTGTGCCTAACATAACCATACCTGCAACCAGCTTTTCTGGACGCAAGATCTTCTTGGGCTTCTGCTCGGCTTTAGCGGCTCCATTCCTATCAAAACAACAAGAAAGTGCTGCTAAAGCCGCAGAAATCTGAGTGTATTGATCATGAGTAACGCTCTGCGATTGCTCCGAGAAAAATTTATCTATCGACTTAGAGGCAGCTCGAAAAGTAGTTTGCCCGGTCGGTGTGAGCTGTAGTGAGTCAAAGCGACGATCGGTCTCACCCGGTGTCTTTGCGACATAACCAAGCTCTGTCAGCGTTGCAATGTGTCGAGACACTGCCGCTGGCGTGATACCCAGGCTCTCAGCCAAGTCGCGCTGGCAAGGCTCTCCACCGTGTATCTTTGCCAACACAAAAAACTGTGAAAGCGTCAGCTGGTGTTCTTCGGCTAGTGCGCGTTCGGCCATTTTATCCATTTGGTACATTATTTTTCTCAGCTGCAGAGCGGAGGTGTAAGAAAAACATTCTTGCTTCATGATTTCACCAAGCTAAATTCTTCCGTATGAACATTTACTGGTGCCACATCCGCATCAAGTAATTGAGCTTTTATGGCGCGCATCATGCCAGGAGGGCCACAAATATAAAAGTCTGTACTGTCCAAATTTTTAAGTTCTTTTTTCAGGACATCTACAGAGATCATGCCGCCAATATCTTGTTTCTTAGGGTCTTCTTGCACCACATTCCGCAGAGTAAGATCTATGTCTCGAGAAATTCGAGCAAGCTCTTTTTCAAACACCCTCTCACTACTTGCTTTAGTACTATAAAACAGCCATAACTTCTCTTTGGCGCCGGCTTCAGCCAGCGCTCCAAGCATAGAACGAATTGGAGTAATACCAATACCACCCGCGATATATACGACACGTTTTTGTGTAATTCTTTCGGTAGTAAAACGACCATAAGGCCCATCAACAATGACGCGAGTATTCTCTGGAAGTTGGGCAATATTTGC
>CAZYFT010000024.1:0-1886 GCA_964646575.1 uncultured Candidatus Saccharibacteria bacterium
ATAAGACTGGATTTACCGACGTTTGGGCGGCCAAGAATGGCTATTCTCAGGTGTGGAGTCACCTGCCCTCCGCTTGAAGAAGTGGGGAGATTTTTTGCAACAAGTATTTTTAGCTCCTCAATTCCCTCGCCATGATGAGCTGAGACCGACAGTGCGTCTTCAATACCGAGAGCTCGGAAATGACTAATATCAACCGGTGTCTTATCTGATTTATTTAGGAGTAAAAATGTCGGCTTATCGAGAGATCTGATGGTGCGCGCCAGTTTTTTTTCGGCCTCGGTGATGTGAGCTTGTGTACTGTCGACGACAAAGAGAATGACATCGGCTGATTTAAGTGAACTAGCGAGCTGTTCCTGTGCGGCTTGAGTCAAAATATCTTTGGTGTTGCCGAATCCCGGAGTGTCTTGCAGATATGCGGTGCGCCCTTCCCATTCAACGATGTGTCGGGTGATGTCTCGGGTCGTATGGCTTTGGTCGTGAATAATGGTAGCCCGGCTACCCAAAAGTCGGTTCACTAAGCTCGACTTACCAACATTTGGTACGCCGACGAGTGCAATGACAGGTATGTGGGCTGTTTTATTCATAATTTAAACTGAACGCCAAGTTTATCATATTTCTTGATTCTCCGAAACGGTCACTGCTTCCAAGTACCACGGTGATCACCTCTCTTCCCTCACGTTCGGACAGGGTTACAAGACATTCCCCAGCAGCTTGCGTGTAGCCGGTTTTTACACCCCGCACGCTCGGTGCATTAAGGAGTAACTCGTTAGTGGTATTAAGAGGATATTTTCGGCCTTTTTCAGATGTAATGGTGGCACTTTTCGTATTTACTGTTTGCCGGAAAAAATCATTTTCGAGTAAATAATGTGTGAGCAGGGCTAAATCTTGAGCGGTTGAAACGTGGCCAATGGTGTCGAGGCCGGTAGGGTTTTCAAAGTTGGTGTTCTCCATGCCGAGGCTGCGCGCTGTATCGTTCATCTTGGCCACGAACTCATTTACTGAGCCACTGTGCCAAACTGCAAGTGTGATAGCGGCATCGTTAGCGGAAGGTATGAGGGCTGCTTGCACGAGCTGACGAGCGGTCATTTTGTCGCCCGGAACTAGGTTAATTACTACCGATCCCCCACCCTGTACGGTTGAAACATCTTTCGGAATAGTTACGAGTTCGTCGAGGTTTTTATCACGTAGGATCAGATAGACCGTCATGAGTTTGGTAAGGCTAGCGATTGGACGTTTTTCGTCTGGTGATTTTTCAAATATGATTGATCTTGTGCGCGCGTCTTCGATGTAGGCTGAGGGCGCATTTACGTTATAGTCTGACGGTGCTTGCTCAGTGGTGATGAGTGCGTAATCGCCGGTTTGTACTGCGGTGGAACTTGGGCTTGGCGTGAAGGGTAGAAGTCCGAGTGCAGCGATGCTGATTGACATGAGTGCGGCAGAAATTTCTTTCATGATGCATCCTCCGGACTGATTTCACGCCATTCGCCTGGCTGTAGGTCTTCAAGCCGATAAGGGCCATGTTGAATACGCACCAGGCGGGTTACAGCATGCCCGAGCGCATCGAGGCTGCGTCGAATTTGTCGATTGCGACCTTCTTCGAGGATGATACGCACGCGCCTCTCGCCGTCGCGTGTGGCACTGATCGCGCGGCTGGTGCCGTCTTCAAGCTCAATGCCGCTTACGAGCAAGTCTAGATCATTATCGGTTAACGTCTGTTTGGTGGTTACTTGATAGACGCGCTGCACGCCAAATGATGGGTGCATCAGTTCATGTGCGAGAGCTCCATCATTGGTCAGGAGCATGAGTCCTTCACTGTCGCGATCTAGGCGGCCAACAATGATGTCGCGATGCCAGCCAAGCGGCAGAAAATCAAACACAATTTTGTT
>CAZYFT010000024.1:1986-8547 GCA_964646575.1 uncultured Candidatus Saccharibacteria bacterium
CCTCGGGCTTTTATCTGGCTGATGAGGTCGCGGCTCATGAGCGCGCGCAGTGAGTTGTCGCTAGGGGTGCCACGAATATCATCAATGGTTGTTTTTGCACACGGCCCCTCGTAGGCAATGATTGTAAGAACTTCTAAGCTTGATTGAGAGAGTATGGGTGCGCTATCCCCTGTGAAAGCCGCTATAGTATCTCGTAGCTGCGGTATGACAGCCAGTTCGTAGCCATCGCCGCTTTTTACGAGGCAAATACCTCGGCCCTGCAGCGTTTTTTCAAGCTCGTCGAGTTCGAGTTGAACATCTTCTTTCGGCAAGCTGAGTCTCTTTGCGATTTCAGCTGTGGAAATCGGGCCGCTACTTATAAACAAGGCAGCTTCGATGTGCTGGGTCATGTTAGGCTGCTTTGACATAAGTTCTCTCTTGATCAAAAACAAGCTCAATTAAATCTTGTTTTACGAGCTCTAGTAGTGCTAAAAGACTTAGGGTTTTTGTACGTCTATTATCCGAGTGAAGAGCTTTTTCTAGGCTTTGTCGAGTTGTAACACGCGCGAGTAGTGTTTGCATGGTGCGCTGAATATCGGCTCGCGAAATAGAGATTCTGTGTACGGGAGTAGACTTGTCAGGTTTTTGAGTCGCTATACTGCGCCAGGCTGTGGCGAGGGCTACTAAGTTGAGATTCTTGGGGGCGGTTTTATTGGGTGTTGGTTGTGTTGGGCGCACAGCTAACGGACTGCCAAGATGTGTCTGAAGTTTTTGGGCAGCAGAACGCCACATTTGGTAGCGTTCAAGCTCGCCCGCAAGATCCGCAAGATTGCGTAGATCTTCTTCCGGGTCACTCTGCTCTTTTCGAATGGCTCGAGTTTTATACGCTACAAGCTTACTGCCGATATCTAAAAACCAACGTAAGTCATCGGAGTGGGCTTTTTCGAGTGCAGTAATGGTTGCAAGATAGTCCCCGGTTACCTGGCTAATTGATAGTTCGGTAATCTCTAGTTCGTGCCGTTCAATTAGGTTAAGTAATAACTCTAATGGCCCCTCAAAGTGAGGCAGCGCCACAGTGTAATTTTGTGGTGTTGTCATAGAGCCATTATACCCAAAGAATTATATATTACGGGAATATCACGTAAAAACACATGTGATCTGTCAAGTTGGCGTATTTATGCTGCGGTTGACTTGCTATTGTCGTTGACTGCGGGGGCTTCTGGTGCGGCTTTTGCTCCACCTTCACCGCCAAGTGTCTTTTTTACAGTAGCAACTACGTCTTCGAGAGTCACCTGGCTTTTTACGAGGTATTCATCTACGCCAAGGCTTTTGCCGCGGTCTTTATCAGCCTGTTCTGAGAGCGCCGTCATCATAATTACTTTTGTGTGCGCAGTTTCGGGGGTTGAACGCAGAATATCGAGCACATCAAAGCCAGAAATACGCGGCATCATGACATCTAGAATAATTAGATTAGGCTTTTCTTTAACGGCTGTTGCCAGTGCCTCTTCTCCGTTCGAGGCGACCGCAAGCTCATAGCCCTCTGCCTGGAAGCGAGCAAAGTAAATATCTCGCAAGTTAACGTCGTCTTCGACGAGTAAAATTTTAGTCATGGATTTCCCTCTCTAGTTGTCTGCTAATTTCTTACGCTTATTCTAGATGAATGTAGTCAGATGGCGCAAGTTAGGCTGCTACTACATCACTATCTAGCGGCAACGTAAAGGAAAAAGTACTTCCTTTCCCTTCTTGAGAATTGACCCAGATTTTGCCGCCAAATTGCTCTATGAGATTGCGTGCAATGTAGAGGCCCAGGCCCGTGCCACCAACATCACGTGTAAATGAGTTATTAACTCGGTAAAATTTTTGAAAAAGGTGTTTTTGGTCTTCTGGAGTGATACCAATACCCATGTCCGTGACCGAAAAAGTAATGAACTTTTTATCGGTCTTCAAGGAGACATCAATCGTGGTGCTTTCTTTGGAGTATTTGATGGCATTGTCGATGAGATTTGAGATAACTTCCCGGATACGGTCTGGGTCGGCATTGACCTCATAGCTTGGTGCTACCACCAGCTGGCGCCCAAGTCCGCCGCTATCGAAGTGGGTTAAGATTTTAATACTCTTGTTCTTCGCAATCATTTCCATCTCACCCACCACCTGGTTCATAAGCTCGGTTATATTAAAGCGACGACGATTGATAATCATGCGGTTATCTTCAATTTTTGTGACCGACAACAGGTCGCGGAACAGCTTGCCAAGGTGTAAGCTCGCGTCGTGTGCCTTACCGATGAAGGTCTTGGCGCGCTCGTCAATCGTGGCTAGAGTTGGGTTCATGGCCATAGAAAGGTAGCCCTCAATGGCGGCAACTGGCGTGCGCATCTCGTGAGAAGCGGTCGAAATAAACTCGTTGCGCTCACGAGCAACGGCTTTCTGATCTGAAATATCATGGAAAATGGCTATAGCACCGCTGGTTTGACCTTTTGAGTCAAGTGATGGTGCGATGGTTATGGAAAACGAGATTTTTTGATTGTTTTTGTTGAGCATATAATATTTGTCTACAGATTGAGCTTGGCCAGTTTTAAGAACTTGCAAGAACGGATCGGTGACTTCGGTGAGCTCGGCATCGTTTTGGTCTTTGAGCTTAAAAATAAGATTGTAGTCCACACCCATGGCGCTATTTTGGTCCCAGCCGGTGGCGGCCTGTGCAGCTTCGTTAAAGATGATGACTTTGCGGTCGGTATCTACGGCTACAACTATGTCGGCGATGGAGCTCATCATCAGTTGCGTGCGCATCTCGGCGCCATCGAGTTGTCGTGTCAGACCTTCTGCGACGCGCATGGTTTTAATCATGCGATTTACACCGCTACCAATAAAGAATGCTGCAGCCAGGCCAATGAGTGTTGCAACGAGCTTAAAGAAACTTTCCTCGAGACTGACTCCCGAGGACGTAAAGACCCAACTGTACAGCCAGAATGTGGCAGTTAAGAGGGTCGCTACATATGCGCCAACGGTTCCAGCGATACCGCTGCACACTACGGCAATAAGCCACAGGTAATACCAATCGGAATTAATGCCTCCAGTTGCCGCGGCAGCTATCTGGATCGAAATAATTGGCGGCAGAACGGCGATCTGAAGCGCCAGTTGTGGTCGCTTGTTGTGCCAGCCCTTCCATACAAAAGCATTATAGCCCAGGCCTATCGCCAGTAATGCCACGGCTGGGATAGAATATTGAGGAGCAAGCTGGGCCGATGGCAGAAATATCTGTATCATGAGTGCAATAACAAGCCCGAGTACTTCAAAAGCAGTACTGAGGCGCACGAGGGAGCGATACGTGAGCTCATCAACGTATTGACGGACGGGTTTGTTGGGCTGTTTAGCGGTAGGCATAATTACGAGATACTATCAGATTAATTGTAGCATAAGAGGAACAACACATGGTTGAGAAGAAGGCATCAAAAAAGATTCCCATATTGGCAGTCACCGGCTTTTTGGGTAGCGGCAAGACAACGTTTGTAAATCATGTGCTCGCCGAGCCACACGGCTTAAAGATTGGTGTGGTGGTAAACGATTTTGGTGCGATTAATATTGATTCGGAGCTAGTTGCCGGTAAGACGGACACTAAGCTCGAGCTTTCCAACGGCTGTATTTGTTGCTCGCTGGAGACTTTAGACGTGCAAGAAGCAATTGCCCAGTTCGCCTATTTGGGGAGTGATATCGATTTGATTGTAATTGAGGCCTCGGGTCTAGCGGAGCCACGGGATTTGGCGCTGAATCTGCGGGACATGATAGGTATCGGTGTGCGCCTTGATGCAATTGTCACCTTAATCGATGCAGAACATGTCATAGAGAATGCTCAAAAGCATAAGAATGCTGCCGATCAAATTGAATTCACCGATTTTGTAATTATTAATAAAATAGATACTGTTGAAAAAGATCGTATCGCGGAAATTCGTCAGCTTGTCGACATGACGAACCCGCGAGCCCGAATTTTTGAGGCAGTTCGAGCCGATGTAGATATTCGTCTGCTCACCGACCCGGATCGAGTGTGGGGCGGAGTGAAAGCAGAAAAACACCATCACGACGATGATCACGCAGATCACGAACATTTTCACGAGCAGTTCAAACATGTGTCACTTACGCTTGATAGGCCGCTGCACCCGATGAAGTTTCAGGAGTTTGTGAATTCGAAAATACCTAAGACTGTGTATCGAGCCAAGGGTTTTGTCGATCTCGGGAATAAGGGGCATGATCGTAAATATGTGTTTCAGCTAGTCGGTACTCGTTCTGAGCTCTATTGGGATAATTGGCAAAAAGATGAGCCCAAGAGAACCCAAATGGTATTTATCGGCACAGATTTTGATGCTAAACAACTTGAAGATGACTTTAGAGCTTGTATCGATCCAGACCTCGAAGTGCCTCTTGAGGGCATTGATTTGCGCTTGCCGCCGAAATGGGAAGGCTAATTTTTCTGCAGTAACTCCATGAGCTTCGCGTAAACGCGCAAGTTATGAATGCTCGCAAGTTGCCCGGCGACGGATTGATCGGCGCGGAACAATGCATGTACATAGGCCCGGGAGTAGTTTTGACAGGTGTGGCAATGACAATGCGGGTCGATTGGGCCTGAGTCTTCTTGGAGGGCCAGATTCTTCATAGTAATACTCGAATAAAAGTCACCGTTCAGATCTAGCTTTTCAGGCTCAGCATTCCATACAAAGAGTTTGCGATGGCGGGCTTCACGCGTAGGGATAACCACATCAAACAGGTCGTAGCCCATCGCTACACTTTTAACAATTTGATCGGGCGTACCAACACCCATGGCGTATTTGAATGCCTCAGCTGGCGTGTCATCCACCACTGCCTGCATGGTCTCAATCTGTAACTCGCCTGCCTCATTTATTGGAAAACCACCAAACGCATAACCGTCAAAACCGAGTTTAGTAAGCTCTACAGCACAGGTGCGGCGTAGCTCTCTGTCTGCCCCGCCCTGCACAATACTAAAGAGAAGAGGCTTGGCTTTCATGCTTTTTGAGGCTTTATCAAAGTGGATACGAGCTCGTTTCGCCCAGCGGATGGTTCGCTCTACGCTTTTGAGCTGCTCCGGCATCGGCATATCGGGCTTGGTGCAATCATCCAGAATCATAATAATGTCGCTACCAAGCTTAAGTTGATAGTCAATGCAGGTCTCAGGAGTCAGCTCGAGTTTATTGCCGGCAGCATCCTGAAAAATCACGCCATCTTCAGTAAAACGGCCGCCCGTATTAAATTCGCGTACTAGGCTCATTGCTTGAAAGCCACCCGAGTCAGTGATAATCGGACGATTCCAGCCAGTAAAAGAGTGAAGCCCGCCTTGTTTGGCGATGATATCCACAAGCCCAAGATTGGCGAGATGGTAGGTATTCATCACCATGCCAGGTGTGTGGGTGGCTAGTACGGCCTGTGTATCCACTGACTTAATGGTTGCTCGCGTTGCATCAGGAAAAAATGCTGGGAGAGCTACATCGCCATGATTGGTTTTGAGAACTTTTTTCATAACCGAGTTATTTTACAATAAAACACCCCGTTTGTCTTGGGGTGCTTTATTGCCTGGTAGCCTACTGTTATTTGTAGTAGCTCTTAATTTGGAAGAGCACATAGAGCCCAACCGCAGTACCGATAAACTGCGTAACGATCCCCATGAGGTCTCCAGTAGAAACTGCGGATACAATACCATAGAAGAAATAGATGATGTCTGCCCAAAAAACCAGCTTCCAGGCTGCAAGTTTACGAGCTCGCAGGCCTGGGAATGTTACAAAAAGCAGTGCAATGGTAGCGGCAGCAAGAATAATACCGAACCAGTAGAATAATCCGGTGCTTACGCCAACGGCAGGAGCTACAACGCCAACAATAGTACCGAGTCCAATTACAACCAGAACTGCTGGCAAAAGGAGAATTCCGATTACTAGGTTGATCCACGGGATCCAATTAACGAGATTTTCACGCCATTTTTTTGGTATTTGGAATGGTGCTTGCTTGGTGAAATAAGGCTCCAGCATAGAAATTAGGTCGCTGGATTTGGCTTTAGCCATAATAAGATTCTCCTACACTTAGTTGTTGTCTACTAGTATTGTAGACCTAATCCCGAACAATCTCAAAGCGCTTATGCTATACGGCGATATCGAATTTTTGTAGCTTCTTCTTAGCTACTTTCGCACCAGCTGTCTGGAGCTCCAAGAGCTCTGCGTAAATACCATTTTTCTTAATAGCTAGCTCATCGGGGCTACCTTGCTCGGCAATTTTGCCGCCCCGCAGACCAATAATCATGTCGACGTGTGCGATTGTGCTCAGACGGTGTGCAATGATGATAGTGGTGCGGCCCTTCATCAGGCGCTCCAGGGCTTGTTGCACTTGTGATTCAGCTTTAGCGTCAAGCGAGCTGGTAGCTTCGTCGAGTATCAGGATTGGAGGGTTCTTCAGTAGCGCGCGGGCAATAATAATACGCTGTTTTTGGCCACCAGAAAGTTTAATGCCGCGCTCGCCCACTTGCGTCTTGTAGCCTTTCTCAAGTTTGGCTATGAAATCTGCAGCATTCGCAAGTTTGGCGGCTTCTTC
>CAZYFT010000025.1:0-8067 GCA_964646575.1 uncultured Candidatus Saccharibacteria bacterium
GGTAGATCATTAGCATTTGGTAATCAATTCGAAGGCACGGTTTGGGATATGCGGTGGTATTACGAGCCAAAGCCATCGACTATCCAAGCAGGTATTTTAGTACGGGACCCTACAACTGGCACACTCTCAAATCCATGCAATCAGTCTGGCTATCAGGCGGGAGCATGTGATAATGCTCCAGATATTACGGTAACACGTCGATTTAATTTGCCTTCCGGCACTCAGAAGTCTTATACTGCGGGGCCAACCACTGTAACGCCGGGTAGATCATCAAATGGTAGCGCCGATGTGGCCGGGTTATATGCGGATGATAAAGGCCCTGCGGCGGCGGGCTATACAGTTTCTGCTGCGAATATTCCGGCAGGATGGAGAATTGTTAGCACAATACAGTGTGGCCAGAACACCGATAGGAATACTTGTTATACATCTGCCGGGCAGGGAGGGGCGGCTTCTCAGTTTGTGACTACGCTGACGGCATGGCGGTATCGCCCGGTGTTCTTTGTGCTAGAGCCAAACCAAATAATCGTGAAGGGTGATAAAAAGGGGCCTGGCACGTTTAATAGTAATCAAAATAGTGATACTACAAACCTCGGCACGGGAACGATTGATGTCGGTGGTCAGGTGGTTTCTGGCAATAATCAGGCAGGCGCTTGGAATCGGGCTGTAAACTATAACTCTGCATCTGGAACATACGGCGTGCATGCAGTTGCGCCGGCGGGATGGCAAATTCGAGGTTACGCCTATTGCATCTCCGCCACTCAGATATCTAGCTGTGCCTCAGATGATGCTTCGGCGGCGCCAAATAACCAAACGCAAGGCCGCATAATCTTAGAGGGTAATGGCCAGACAGAACATACCGTAACAGTTAATTATCAGGGTACGACACCAAGCATAAATGGGGTGGCGATTCCGACCGGCGGGCAAGTATGGGTGACCTTCTTCTTTAAGCCGGCACCAGTGACGATTCAAGTTCGCGGCAAGATTGACATGCAGGGCGGCAATACGTCTGCCAATACAGATTTAAATCCGTGTAACTACAACGACTATAAGAGGAATATTTGTACAGACGTCGAGGTTCGCCCAGTCAGAATGAACACCGTCGGAGTTGCTAATACCGCAACGCCAGGTGCT
Organism: uncultured Candidatus Saccharibacteria bacterium; assembly: GCA_964646575.1. Taxonomy (GTDB): domain Bacteria; phylum Patescibacteriota; class Saccharimonadia; order CAILAD01. The sequence goes on from CAZYFT010000025.1 coordinate 1,132, forward strand.
GACTTGGGGGATCCAGCTGGGGGCTATGGAAACTGTGCAAGTAAGGACTATGTGCCCACCAAGCCTGGTTATGATTACGGCGGTGCGGCAAATACAGGCTTTTATTGCACCACGGAGGGTGGGAATAACCGTATTACCCAAGCTCAATTCCTTGCTGGTCAAGGACCGCTACGTTACGGCTACACCATGGATGCTAGGACCGGTCAGATTTCGCAAAATGGTAGTTCTTCGGAAAATAACCTGGCGATTGTAAGGAATGTGTACCCGGGCAAGTATAGCTTCCGGCATAATAATGGTCCGGAGTATAACAACGAATCGGCTTATGACATATCGCAATCTACTTGTGCGGTTGGTCAGGCAGATTGTTCGTCGAGTGTTGCGCCAAGTGCTGATATATCGGGCTGTCTTTTAAACCATCGACGCAAGGCGGAGTTTACCGCAATCAGTCAGTTCTTATGGTGGACTGTATATACGCCAATTATTGGTGTGAATAACCCTAATGCAGCTGTAGATCCAAATGGACAGAATTACTGTACGATTATGTGGTCTGGTGCTCCGGGGGTAGATAACTGGAGCGCTGGTGGTTCTCCTGAGAGTTGGAATATAGGTGGTAATACCCCGCGGGTGTGCGCATTGATACCAACCGGCGGATGGGCATATTTTCCACAGTGGAACACCACTACTGGGCAATATGGAATAAACGCGCAGGGGAACGGTCCGTGTGGTTACCGTAAAGATTCTGGAGCAGCTGGTGTAAACACGTACTCAATGGGGGTTCCGGTGGGGACTGACTTTAGAGAACAGACATTTTACTACGCACCAAAGTTTAAGCTCACTAATGAGGCGCTTACGTGCGACACATATACCGCTAATTTGGTTTATATGCCAGATCCATCCCGTCCAGTTACGACTTACTTTAGGATTAACGGCAGTAGTAACTTAATGCGCACTGAAACTTCCACGGGCAATGACATTATGGAGATAACAACGCAAACAAGTGGAGCTGATGCGTATAAGGTAAATGTAAATATACCGAAGTATAACGGCCAGGGTGGGATCTTATTAAAAGATGGCGATGATCGTCAGTTTGAGATGTTTGCACGCTTTAGTGATAGTAGCTCGGGGGCTGTAGATTCTGACCTTGTTGCTGGCTATTCAGCTGGCGCTCGCGATTTTGGCAATGCCGGAGGCAGCTGGAAGTATTCACCGCGTCGAGTTTCTAGCTCGGGCTTGATGCACCAGTGTAGGAACGATGCGATATGTGATCAACAAGGATTTGAGAATCAGCTGGATGCGATATCGGTAATGGATGCCGACTACCCACAATCTAACGAAATTGAAGTGACTATACAGAATACTGGCGAGAGTTTCTGGCAGCAGGGCTACCGTGATGGGAATAATAACGGAGCCGTTCCGGGCACATATCATGAGCTCATCGTAACTGGCGGTACGCTTGTGACAAATAATCAATATGATACTCGAGCCTGGTACATTCCAGATGTTCAGCGGCAAATTGAGGGTGGAACCGAAGTAACTCCGGTTGCGCTCAATCCTGGAGCCAGTAGCTACACCTTTAAGATTGTACCGACACCACCAAAAGATGGCGGCACCAAGTTTGTACTCGGCTTCCAAATGCGTCAGGCAAAACCTGCGAGCCAGGGTGGATTTACTCAGGTGTTCGGCACAGCCTGCCAAGGCGACTTCGAGATTAAGGTGAGCTATAAGCCATGGCTGCGTGTACAGAACGGCAATGTGACTGCTCTTGGAGAAATCGAAAATCAACCAGAATCAGCAAGGGGTGTGTATAAGGCGGAGAACCGTACCAATGGTAGCCCATATAAAGGCTCTTTCGAGAGTGCGCCTGCACCTGCCAATGCTAAGCCGGCTATCAATTTACATGCTCAGTTTACCGCAGCGGCAGAGAAGGGTGGCTCAAACTTCTGTTCTACTAACTTTTACATGCTCGGATTTGCGAAGGGGCAGAGAACCGCTCCGCAGCCGTCTGATCCGTATGGTCAAGCCGAGGCTAACGCTCCACAAAAATCTCGTAATTGTAGTTTTGATAGTGTGAATCTTAATGTTGAGCAGGCAGAAGATTCGAACGGTGACGGCCAGAAAGAGCTCAAAAATAGCCAGATGGTTGCGGCTGCCAATCGGGCGTACACAGAGTATGGTCAATGTAGCGATACAGGCACAACTCCAGATGTAGATGATGGCCCGCAAGAATTATCACCACCGGCTAAATATTACCGTTCGTGGGCGCCAGGTTCGTCAATCGATACTCCAAGCCTTTTGTGGTTGCTGCGTGACAGGCCAGACTCAAATAACAACTTACCGTTTGGGACCCATAACGCTGGACCGCCGGCCGATAGAGGACTTTACCTAGTTAACACTAGTGCTCCAAGGCCTTGTCCAACCATCTTTAAGCTGCAGACGAGTGGAAATACTGCAATTTCTGAACCAAACATGGAACTAGGCGGCTTCATCTATAACGCTGGTAGATCTACAATAGTTTCAGATGATACTGTCTATATCACTGGCAACATTGAAGCGAGATATCCGACCGACAATAGTTTGCCATATACCTTCCAAAAGACTGGAGTACCAGATATGGCTGGACTCAATAAGCTGCCAAACTTAGGAATTATTTCTGCCAAGAACATTGTTATTGCTAGTAACGTTGACCGCATCGATGCCTCTTTGTATGCAGCCGGCAAGGTGATTACTTGTGATCTATACATAGCAGAAGGTGGTTTAAACGAAGATGCTGCAAAGACAGATAAGCCCGGCACGACAGGATCTAAGTGGATCCGTCGCGGCGGTGCGTTAAGCCTGGACTCTAATCCTTTGGCTACAGAAACTGAAGACCCTAACATTGATGAAGCGCCGAGCGCTGATAATGTAACTGCCAGCGGTTGCTCAAATAGGCTACGAATAACAGGCAGTGTTACTGGTGGGGAAGGCTTTACATTTGGACGCAACTACGTGGATTTTGCCGGCATGGTTGAGCGCTGGCGATTAAATGAGGGCGGTGCTTTCCAGGAATTTGGTAAGTTCTGTAACCTCTCAGATGTTTTGGGTATTCGCCGAGTGTGTAATTTGTCGGGTGAGCGTAAAGATTTTGATTCGCCAGGCAACCGGGGTGCAACCAACTACTACTGGCTTGAGAATCGAGCTGGTTGGCCGCAGAACTATTACACGGGTGGTCCGGCAGAGGATATTATCGGTAGCGGTTTGGCAAGCTTTATGCCTCCTCCAGGATTTGAAGACATTACTGCATCGACAAATACAGCAAAATACTACAACAACACTGCTCGCCCAAGATTCTAGATGTAAAAGCATGTTAATAGGGTAGTACGAATTCAAACTAGTTATGCTAAAATAGGAACACATGGACTTATTCATCGAAGACGAACATTATTTTGGGGTCGACCTAGGAAATTCTGGGATTCGACTGGTTGAGCTAAAACTCATTCATGATAAACCGACGCTCGTCACGTACGGAGATATTGAGTTACCGTTTGGCCTGATGAGTTCTGACGCACCAGCCGATCAGGCGCGGGTTGCTGAGGTTCTGAAGAAATTAGTCTCTGATGCTCGTGTGAGTACAAAAAACGTCGTGGCTGGTTTACCTGCTAGTAAGGTTTTTGCCAGCGTTTTGAAGTTGCCACAAATGGCCGATAACGAGATTGCACATACTATTCGCTTCCAGGCTGACAAGTATATCCCAATGCCAATTGATCAGGTAAAGCTCGATTTCTTCCGTATTTCTCAAGATAAAGAAGCCGAAGAAATTGATGTGCTCTTGGTGGCCACGCCGACCAGCGTAGCTAATAAGTATCTCAATATTTTCCAGCAGGCTGGCCTGGAGCTCATGGCTTTAGATATTAACGCTATTGCTCAGTCTCGATCGATGGTGCCTAATGCCGATGTTGATGTCGTGGTAGTTGAGTTTGCATCACTTACGACAGACATGGGGCTCATCTCTGCCGGTGTGCCAGGGCTTATTCGCTCTGTAAATGTTGGCGCCAAGTCGCTGATCCGCGTAACCTCACAAAACCTTGGTCTAGACGAAGCTCAGGCCGAGCAGTTTGTACGCAAGTTTGGTCTGACGCAGACAAAGCTAGAAGGACAAGTATACCGCTCCATGAAGCCATTGCTCGATAACGTGGTGGAAGAAATTAAGCGCTCGATGGAATTCTTCTACCAAAGCAATCCTGGCCGCAAAGTGGAAAAAGTTGTCATTACTGGTGGTCCAGCATCCATCCCAGAAATGCCTGTGTATCTCGCGAATGCACTCGGCTTGCCGGTCGAGATGGGGAATCCTTGGCAGAAGATTAGCTATGCTACTGAATTTACCGATCGTTTGTCTGGCATGGCTTTGAGCTACTCGACTGCAGTTGGTTTAGCGCTAAGGAATATGGTGTAAGCAATGTCAGTTCGCATTAATCTGCTTCCTGAAGCCCGCATGGTCAAGCTGAAGAATCAGCAAACCAAACGATTAGTCACTGTTGTATGTTTGGTTCTCTGTAGTAGCGTAGGTATTATTCTTGTGGTTCTGTTGCTGCTTTTGGGTGCGCGCAATATCCAGTTTGCAACGAATAAGAGTAATATCGAGGAGCTGAATCAGAAGATTGCTGGTAAGGCTAATGTTGAGCAAGATGTTGCTTGGTTTAACACCGCACTTACCGAGGCTGATAGGCTTTCAAATAATCGTATTCTCATCTCTCAACTCTTTAGTCAGCTAGCTAAAGCTGCTCCGGAGGGGATCAGTATTGCTTCGCTCTCTGTTGATCCAGACTATAAAGTGAAAGCTACCGTCGAGGCAAAAGATTTCAATAATGTTGCTTTATTTATTAACGCCCTAAAAACTTATAATGTTGAGTTTAACCCTATTCCTGGTTTTGAGAGAGTTCCGGTATTTACGGATGTGGATGTGCAGGCTGTCACAAAACGCAAGCAGACTGACAATGCAAACTTTGAGGTTACCTTTAAGGTTGACGAAAAACTCGTGAAGAAGTTCCGTGAAGATTCTAAGTCGAGCGAAGATAAAGACACAGCTAATGAATCTAATTCTAGCGGAGAGGCGAACTAATGGCACCAACAAAGAAAGCCGCTCCACAGCTGCCATCTAAAAAGAAGGTGACTCCACCTGAGACTCCAGGCACACAAGCTGCAATGCAGAGCATTCGCAATTACCTCATCATTGCAATCGGGGTTACTGTCTTAGTTATTCTAGTAGGTGGATACTTTATCTATACATTGGCTCAGGCAAATGTTCGTAAGGCGCTAGAAGTGCGCGCTCAGGAATACCAAATTAAGCTTTCCGAAGTAAAACTAGCCAAGCTTGAAGAGGCTGAACCGGAAATCCAAAAGCTCAAGCAGGCAGAGGGTAATAATCCATCTAAGTTTGACTTTATCACTCAGCGTACACTGCCGAAGGACGAAGACTTTGAAGCTATTCTTACAATTTTTAACCGATTACAAAGCGATTACCAGGTAGACATTGAGTCAATTAATAAGCCAACGGCTGCTGGCGCTACTACGACAGGTACAACGAGCGGCACAACAGCACCTGCGAGTGGTGCAAAGTCGAGTCTGGTTGCAGTTAAAGCCACCGGCAGTCAGGATTCAGTTCTTGGCTTCCTCGCTGCCTTGGAGGCATCTGCTCGTATCTTTGATTTTTCTACCATGAAAATTACTAGCTCTCAGGGCACCTATACGCTTGATATGCAGTACAAGATTTACGCCTTGCCTAAACCTTCTATCGGCGCCCAAGAAGTGAAGATTGATGAGTACGAAGCAGATAAAGGAAAGTACGAATAATGAAGCGTAGAGATATTATTGGACTTGTAATCGCAGTTGCAGTGATAGCTATAACGGGTGTATTGCTGTACACACAGCTTGCTCCAGCCCCTAAGGATACCGGTATTAATGTTCAGGTTCCTGCTAAAGTTGCTGTGCCTTTGAGCGATCAAAAAGATCAGGAAAAGCTTACAGAATTAGAGCGGTATAATGACTACTCATCACCTCAGCAATGTACTTCCGAAACGTGTGGTCGCGAAGATCCGTTGTAAGTGGGGCGCTTGATTAAATGCTCACACTAGAAAATCAAAAAATTATCGAGAATATGATTGTGCAGGGAGGTATAGTCCCGCACGATGTGTTAGAAATTGCGAAGCTTCGCTCGGCTAAAGAGAATAAGGGGCTTTTGCAGGTTCTTTTGGATATGAAAGCGTTGTCGGAAGATGACTCGGTGAAGCTCATCGCGATCGCCAAAAAAATTCCGTTTGTAGATTTGATGCATCTAGAACATTCGGTCGATCAAAAAGTACTGGAAATGGTACCTTTGGATATCGCAAAAACCTACATGGCCGTACCCTTTGGGGTATCAAATAGCGCTCTGAATGTTGCACTGCTGGATCCAACCAACTTACAGGCGATTGACTTTATTTCGCGTAAAACCGGTTACACCATTAGTCCGTATATCGCTTCTCAGGCTGGTATTGATTTTGTGCTTGGTATGTACAAAGAGAAGTTTTCACAGGAAGTTTCAGAGGTATTGAAAAATATTGCTTCAGCGCAAAAGGAAGAAGTTGAAGCCGAAAAGAAGACAGTTCAAGATCAGAAAAAGATTAATGACATTGTGCAAGATGCACCGATTACTCGCGCGCTGAATACGATTTTAGAGTACGCCATTAACTCTCGGGCCTCAGATATTCATATTGAGCCACGACAAAAAGAGCTCAAGATCCGATTTCGTATCGACGGAATTTTACAAGAAGTAATGACGTTACCAAAATCAACCGAAGCGGCGCTTATTTCTCGTATTAAAATTCTCTCAAACCTCAAAATTGACGAACACCGTATCCCACAAGACGGACAGGCGGTTTATATGTTTGCCGGTCGTGAAGTAGACTTACGTATTGCGATTGC
>CAZYFT010000026.1:0-6421 GCA_964646575.1 uncultured Candidatus Saccharibacteria bacterium
AATCAACGAACACAGGCGCAATACATGATTCAGCAGTCAATTGAGGCAATTAAGGCATATCGCGAGACAGACAACTTTGATTGGAATGATTTTATCGTTGATGTTAATGGTGCTGGGTCGGTACTTAGAATAGGATTAGAGCAGGCTGATGGTTCTAAGACGTATAACAGCTTTGTGTGCGATCAGACCACAGCTGCGCCGGGTACGCCTAATGAATGTGAATTTATAATTGAGAATGGCTCTACAGCCCTGACGCCAGTTGGCGCTAACGTGAATGTAGCATCGGCTGGAAGTTTTACTTTAGAAATAGTTCCAGAATCATACTTTCTAGAGGGATTTCCAGGTACTAATTCGATAAGCGCGGGGGGCTCACTACCAAATGATACAAATATATCGGCTGTTACATTTGTCGTCCGGGCCACCTGGACGGATGCTAATGGTATTGCGAGTAATGCTAGTGCCAGCACGATAATTACGGAGCCACGATGATGAAGAGATTGCTCGGTCATAAACGTGGTGGGTATACATTGCTGGAGCTCACTTTTTCGATTGCATTGTATACGGCGATAGTACTTATGTGCTTGATCGGCTTTATTGGTATTTTTGGTATTTACAACAAGGCCCAAAGCCTTACTCGCACTCAAGAAGAGGCGCGAAAGGCCATGGATGCACTCACGCGAGACTTGCGTCAAACAATTCGTGTCACTAAACCGGCAACTGTAGTTTCTTATGGCGCTCGTCCGGTGCTTGCTTTACACTGCCTGGATACGGGAGGGCAAAATGTAGGCTATGGGCTTGGCTATATCGCAAGTCAGAATCATTACGTTTTGGTGCGCTCCACGAATTGCACGGATTTCTCTCAAGCAGCGCTAGTTACAAGCCCTGATGTGTGGTCAGAAAAACTTGCACCTAATCTATGGCCAGATACCAGCACTGATGATGGCGTTGCTCCAGATACTGCACCATTTAAGATTTCACAAGTTGCGACTACTGGAGGCATTGGGCCAGTAGTTTGGCAGGTTCGCATTGGAGTATTCCGTGGGGCAACTGCTCCGTCAAAAAATCCAACAGCGGCAGTTACCGATCAGTTTGGGGCGGGGACAATGCTGCAATCGGTGGTAATTTCGAGAAATGACTAACTTATTGCATTCTGCAGTCTAAAAGGGTAGCATGAAAACAGTTATGGTTCATAGAGTGAGGAAAATTTTGCAACGTCGACAGCAAGGTTCGGCAGCCCTGATAACGACAATCGCGGTTTCCGCTATTCTTGTGGTGTTATTTGTTGGTATTACTACCATTGCAACTCGAGAAATCCGCCAATCTATCAACTCAGATAATGCAAACCGTGCGCTCTATGCTGCTGAGGCTGGCGTAGAGGATGCCGTGCGTAGGTTGGGTGATGATCCAAAGTTTAGAGAGTCTACGTGTAACGCCTCGAATAGTGGAACGGAAGTGCGAGTTTCAGATCCATCTACCGGTCCGGATGTAGCCTGGACGTGTCGTACGGTCACTGTGGTGCAAGATGAACTCACAGGTCAGCTTGATGTGGATGAAAGCTTAAGCCTGAACCTAGGCAGAGGGCGTTCGGGTCCTGACGAGACTGCACCATACTTACAGGCTCGTTACATGTCGATAGAGTGGAATGATCCTCGCGATGCAGCTGATGCACCGGCTTCTCAGGTGCTCATTAACAGGCTCTCAAGCTGGTTGCCAACCTATAATCCTGACTCGCCTGTGTGGCAGGGGGCAGCTGCGCTCGAAGTTACATCTACCTGGTTTGGCAGTAATAATGCAGGACAAGTAAATAAGGCCACAATTAATCAGGGCGGACTTGCAGGAGTATTCCCTGTGCGTACGGTAATTGCATCGCCAGCCTGTCCGACTGCTGGCTGTAATTACTCAGACTTTTCTCCTTGGAATACCGCTACCTACCCAAATAGTACCTATGTAGATGCTGCAAAAGACGGTGGTGGCCAGATTGACCCTGGTGCATTGCAGAGCTTTGTACGAACCGACTGCACCAATTCTGCAACTGTAGAGTATAGCTGCACGATGAAGAATAGTGACGGCTCACTGTACGATTTGGCTAACCTGGCTAGAACTGAAATAAATAATGGCACTACTAATGTGTATTATGATAGTAGCTCTGCTGCCAACTTTGAGAATAGTACTATGTTCTTACGTGTTCGCCCGCGTTACAACTCTGCTAGCTACCGCATTCGTTTTTATGCGGCGGATAGGGTAACGCCGGTATACATGCCGGATGGTAACGCTACAATTGATGTTACGGCTCGTTCGGGCGACTACTTCCGTCGCGTACTCGCTAAGAAGCAGCTTGTTCCAACCGTGTATGATGGCGTGTTCGATAATGCAATTTTCTCCGGCGCTGATATTTGTAAGAATATGCGTATTTACCGTGACTATCGTGGAGCACCAGATTATCTTTGGGCATCTGATCCGGCAACAGGTGTAGGTAGTAAGCAGCCAAATGCCGATGCCGGTAAGAACGACTGCGGTACCACCGACCAAGACGTATAAAATGTATTGCTAGATGTAAAAATAGCCCTTTGGGGCTATTTTTGATTATCGGAGTGGAACTTTTGGTGAACTTCTTTGAGCTTGGGATTAGTTATGTGAGTGTACACTTGGGTGGTGGCAACGTTAGCGTGACCCAGAAGCTCTTGTACGCTCCTAAGGTCGGCACCATGGGAAAGTAGGTCTGTTGCGAAGGAGTGGCGCAATGTGTGGGGAGTTACGCGCTTGGTGATCCCCGCAGCTACTCTGCCACGCTCGATAATGCGCTGCACACTCCTAGGTGTAAGCCTGGCAGTTTCGTTGGATTCATCGGATTTTTTGTGAGCTAGGTGAATGAAGAGCGCATCATCTTTGTCTTTGCGCAGAGCGAGGTACTCGTTGAGCGATCCTGAGGCCAGCTCGGAGAGGAACACGGGTCGATCTTTTTGGCCTTTACCACGAATGGTAAATTCGCCTCGAGCTGTGTTGACGTCGTCTCGATTGAGGCTAACTAGCTCTGAAACGCGTAGGCCGCCAGAAAAGAGGAGTAGCACCATAGCTCGATCGCGTTTTCCGGCTAAATCATTACCAGACACTGCTTCCACCAGTCGTGCTACTTCCTCGGCATCTAAAAATGCCACCTGAGGGCGAGCGGCTTTTGCGAGCTCGATGCGTTCTGGGGGGAGTGATTCCACATCTTGGCGGGCTAGGTACTTTAGGAAAGAGCGCATGGCTATCAAGTGGTAGTTAATCGTGGTGATACTCACGCTGCGGCCATCGTCGAGCCTCAGTCGATTGAGCCATTTGCGCCAGCCGGCAATGGTTTTATCATTAATTTTTGCCACCTGAATATCTCCGGCGTATTCATAAAAGCGGTTCAGGTAGTGGCTGTAATTCTCAATAGTTTTAAGGCTACGACCACGCTCTAGCTCGAGAGCATCAAGAAATTCGGCAAGATAATCTGAAAACATATCTCTAGCATAAGACTTTTCTCCAGAGGCTGCAAAGTTTTCAGATTGGACATGTAGGCGTGAAAGAGTAAAATGAAGGCATGTTTGGGGGACTCGCAAAAAAGCGGTTAGAGTTATCGCGAGAGCTGGTGCTACCAGTTTTGTTTCTTTCGCTACTCATGGTGCCATGGTTTATTGGCGGGCGCGATCCTTTTGGGCTAGTCGTACAATCAGGGCTGAGTCTTTTACTGCTGGTGAGCTGGGTGCTCTTATCGCGTGATCGAGCCTTAGCTATTAGCTTGCGTCCGCGCTGGGTAATGGTGCCGGGGCTAGTGCTGGTGGTCACGGCTTTTATTAGTTTGCTGTGGTCAGTGAGCCAGTTTGAGTCAATCCTTGCGCTGGCCACTATCATGAGTGCTTCAATTGTATTTGTAGTGGCACGAGATGTGTTTCGTAATGCTCGGGCTCGCGGCTTCTTAGTGAAGATTTTCTTACTGGTAGCGGTGGTAGTGAGTGTTATTGGTCTAGGCATGTATCTCGTTGGGGATTACGAGCGGGCAACCTCGCTGTTCTTCTGGCCAAACCCGTTCGCTACATATTTACTTGCGGCATTGCCGTTTAGTTTGGATTTGGCTATTCGACACAGCGAAGACAGACCAAGCGTATGGGTATATGTGTCGCTATTATTGGGAACAGCTTTTTTTGTAACGTACTCTCGTGCGGCTTGGCTTATCGCTTTGGTGCTAGTCGGACTTCTCTGGTGGCGCTCAGAGCAGCGTAAACGAGCTGCTGTGATTTTGGCCGGTGTAGCAGTGGCATCCGTGACGCTTGGCCTGGCAGCAACCAGCGCGCGAACTTATCTTGAGAAGCCGGTCGTAGCGGTGGCTAGTCGGCTTTCAGATTCTGCTCAATCGCAAAGTGTGGCAGACCGCATTGATTTTTGGCGTGAGGGGACGGCGATGTTTGCCGAAAGGCCGGTGTTAGGTTGGGGAGTGGGTACGTATAAGGAAGTGCATCCAGGTTTTCAGCGCAGTGCTGTAACCGCTACTAATAACCCGCATTCATTACCTGTGCAAATTTTGGTGGAGCTAGGTGCGGTTGGTTTTGTAGCGTTTCTTGTAATGGTTGCCGCCTCAATTGGTTATTTTTGGAAGGAACATACACTAAAGCGCTCGCCAGTCATATGGGCAAGCCGAATTGCCCTCATTGTTGTTGCGTTGCATAGCTTTGTTGATTTGGCCACAAACTATCCTACGCTCATAATAATCTTTCTTGTGCTGGCTGCTTTGGCGGTGCCAATCCCGAAGGAGCATGGTGAATTCCGGCTGAAAGATCGCCGTGCTATGACTGGGTTTGGCCTAGCTGCACTAGTCATGCTGTTTGCTACCTGGTTTACATATCAGCTGTATCTTTCAAGGGTCGATCAAGCATATATTGATGTTGTTGCGCCATACGACATGCAGGAAGCTGGTGAGCGATACGAAGCTCTCTTACAGACAGCGGTGGTGCCGCCAGATACTTTGTCGCAAGCCGCACTGTTTTGGGTGGATATGTATGATGCGGAAGAAACCCCGCTGCCAAAATACGCTGAGCGAGCGGCGCGTTTAGCTACCGAGGCAACCCGTCGTGAGTCACGTGATGCCCGCCATTGGTACGCGCTTGGTAACGCTAGTGAGCGGCTTGGTAAAACATCCGAAGCTCTGGCGGCATATCGGAAGGCCGTTGAACTTGATCCATTCAATAACCCTCAATATCAGATCAGCTATGCGCAGCTCTTGGCACAAGAGGGCTTTACTCAGGAGGCTCTAGAGGTACTGGGTGTTATTACACAAGAATATAGTGACGAAGTAATTGCGAACCGGAGTTTTGTGAGTATCGCTGACAGGGTAGCGATTGCCTTGACCTTGCAGGCTCAGCTGCAGCTAGAATCTGGTGATCAGGCAGCGGCCGCACAATCGCTGGCTCGGGCCCGCTTGCTTTCGCCGAAGTATCAGCCCGCGCAAGAGCTCGAAACTCAGATTCAGCAGTAATGTGGTATCGGACTGTACGCTTGAGTGCGGTACAATAGAGTTTACGCATGAGTATCTCAGCTTATTTTCTTGAACTCGCCATTGGTGTGATTAACCAGATAGGGTATTTGGGAATTAGCATTATTTTAATTCTTGATAATGCTGGTGCACCAATTCCTTCGGAGGCAGTGTTGGCTTTATCGGGTGCAGCTGCAAAGGCTGGCAACCTAGACATTTTTTTTGTATTTATTCTGGGTGTAGTCATGCAGACTATCGGCTCAAGCTTGGCTTACTGGATTGGATCTACTGGTGGTGAGACGGTGGTGCGTAAATATGGAAAATACATACTTATTTCCATGCATGACTATCAAAAAACCCAAGCCTGGTTTGATAAAAACGGTGCAAAGGCCATCTTTATTTCTCGCATTACACCAGTGGTGCGCACCTATATGGGTTTTGTGGCCGGTGCTGCTAAAATGTCATTCTCGAGCTTCCTTACCCAAACTCTCATCGGTTCCTTCGTGTGGACTTTTATTTGGGTTGGTTTCGGCTATGTTGTTGGCGAAGAATGGCGTAAGTATTACGAGTACCTACACTATTTGGATTACGTGATTATATTGGCGCTTGTCGTGCTGATTGGTCGCTTTGTTTATAAAAAACTCAGCCGCAGGGCTGCCCGGAAGTTACGCGCAGAGGAGCAAGCAAAATGACAAATCCAGAATATATCCGAGAATTACCTGGCGGCTTGCGATTAGCTCATCGTTATATGCCAGATACAGATAGTGTGACTCTGCAGATTTTCTTTGGGGCTGGCGGTCGATATGAGGATATGCAACGCGAATACGGCGTGTCGCATTTTTTGGAACATTTGCTCTTTCAGGGAAGTAAAAAATATCCTTCGGCAAAAATTCTCTCCGAGACGGTCGATGGGGTTGGGGGGTTTATGAA
>CAZYFT010000026.1:6521-7716 GCA_964646575.1 uncultured Candidatus Saccharibacteria bacterium
TATCACCAAAATACCAGTCAAACCCACATGGTGTTGGCTGGCCGTGGTTTACCCCTCAGACACCATAATGAAGCGGCTTTTCGGGTATTGGGCGCACTTATGGGTGGTGGGCCAAGCTCGCGTTTGTATCATACAATTCGCGAAGAAAAAGGCTTAGCCTATGTGGTGTACATGGGCATGACGGGGTACGCTGACACCGGAAAATGGGAAATCTATGCTGGAGTAAGCAACGATAAGGTTGAAGAAGCGCTGGAAGCAATCGTGCAGGAGTTAGAAGTGGTGCGTAATAAACCGGTTGGCGAAGATGAGTTGCGACGCGTCAAGCAGCAGCTGAGGGGGCGCATCATTATGAGCCAGGAGACTAATGGCTCAGTAGCGGATCGACTTGGTGCAGAGCTCTTGCTTACTGGACAAGTGCGGTCGGTAGACGATATTCTAGCTAGCATTGAAGCCGTGCAGGCAGGTGAGATCATGTCGCTTGCCCAACAGTATCTCGATCCAAATGGTATGCGCATGGCGATCATTGGTCCGCACGATAATGCCGCACAATTAACAGAAATAATAAGATAGGGGAAACTATGACTAAGACACTTGCAGATGATAAAAAGCTCATTGAGCTACGTAATGAGCGTACGCTCGTACTCCTTAAGCCGGATGCAGTTAAGCGTCAGATAGTAGGTGAGCTTGTAACTCGTTTTGAACGTAAGGGCTTGAAGATTTGCGGCATGAAGATGGTGATGCCAACGGAGGCGCTTGCAGGGCAGCATTATACTGATAGCGAAGAGTGGCTGAAGGATAGCGGTGAACGTACGTACAATTCGTATGTTGAGAAGGGTATTGAGCCTCCAATGAGTGCTCGTGATTTGGCTCTGAACACTCGGCGTAAGCTCATGGGGGGATTAACTGCTGGACCCCTGGTCGCTTTGGTGTTGCAGGGAGCGCATGTTATTGAGATTGTAAGAAAAATGCGTGGCGCAACTAGTCCACAGGCGGCCGATGTGGGCACAATTGGCTTCGATTATTCGGTAGATTCGTACGAACTTGCAGACGCAGGAGACTGGCCAATTCGCAATATTATCCATGCCAGCGATAGTGTAGAAAATGCCGAACGCGAAATAAATATCTGGTTTAATGAGGGTGAAGTTCTCGATTACACCAGCGCAATTGAGCATATTTTGTATTCAAAAGAGTGGTA
>CAZYFT010000027.1:0-7086 GCA_964646575.1 uncultured Candidatus Saccharibacteria bacterium
ACCAGCACCAGCACCAGCACCAGCACCAGCACCAGCACCAGCACCAGCACCAGCAACCATCCCGCTTAACTCGATGGTTCAGACGGCCCCTCCTGTGATGACTCCGCCACCCGTACCAGTTGAGCAGTCAGCCGCTGTGCCTGTCTCCCCAGCCTTATCACCGTCTCAAGTGGCCGCGCAAAACTCCGTATCACCACAAGGAGTTCCTCCGGCAATGTCACAGACTCCTGTCGCCCCAGTAGCATCCATGGCTCAGCCAATGGGCGTGCCACAGACTCCGATGCCTGTGCAGCCAGCAGCCACTCAAGCCCCAGTGCAGCTAGCTCCAGCGCAACAAGTACCACAACCAATACAACAGCCTCCTGTGCAGCCAGCCCCATTGCAACCTATGCCACAGCCTGTTGCTCAGCCCGCTCAGCAGTCAGCATCAGTCTCAATTTCGCAGCCAGCAGCCGGGCAGCCTCAACCGAACCCGGCAGTAAGTCAGCCAACTCCTACTACGCAACCGCCGTCGGCTAGTCCGCCTTCAGACCAGAATCGACAGCGTGAATGGTTGGTATATGTAGCATTGGCAATAGCGGTTATCTCAATACTGGCGCAGGTGTTTGTTTCGGGGACGCCCCAGTATGCTGTGGTCCTAATCGGTATGTCGTCGGTTGGAATTTTTCTTGGCTTTAAGACAATACGCGGCGGTAGAAAGGGCGTAGCAGTGGCAGTAATTATCATTAGTGTACTTGCGCTGATTTCGGCGGCGGTGCAGGCTGGAATCGCGATTAATATAGCGAATAAATGTAGAACCGATCCGACTTACGCCGCACAAAGCGCACAATGTCAGTCTTAGCAGATGTGAAAACGCTTATGGTTTGCTACAATACATGTAATGGATAGCAAAGAAACGCAGGCGCCCCCAGCAATTGGGTCGGCCTTAATTTATGCGAGTGTTGGTTTTGCGTTACTTTTATGGCTGTTGGCTGCTCCGGTTAGCTCACGCATAGAGAGTCCGGCTGCAACGCTGAAAAGCCTTGCGAATATCGCAGCGTTTTCCGGCACGGTGTTATATGCGTGGTCTGTTTTCTTGTCTTCACGGCTACTGATTTTTGACAGTTGGTTTGGTGGACTGGATAAGGCGTATAAATGGCACCACTATACCGGCGGGATAGGCTTCTTTCTACTGACTCTGCACCCATTGTTCTTAAGCATGCGCGCTTTCACGGTTGGTTGGCCGGTTGCTACCCTGTGGACGATTGGCCCAAATTGGCAGATCAACTTCGGTATTATTCCACTATATGCGCTAGCACTGTTCTTGCCGATTAGTATATTCTTGCGGGTAAAGTATGGCTTATTTATTTGGTTGCATCGTATTTTAGGAGCGGTCTTTTTTCTGGGCTTCTTGCACGCCTTTATGGCCACCGGTAATATGGCACGGTTCTGGCCATTGTGGCTGTATATGTTTACGATTTCGGCAATTGCGATTGCGGCTTTTGTATATCACTCTATCCTGGGGCCGATACTGCCAATCCGCTACCGCTACATAGTTGAAAAGGTGCGCGATATGGGCGGCGTTACTGAAATAACGCTTGCTCCAGGTGGACAGCGACTCTTACCATTTGTAGCTGGTCAATTTGCGTACGTGAGTTTTACCTCGCATCCAGATGGTAATGAGGCCCATCCTTTTTCGATGGCGCATCAGCCTCGAACGAAAAATCTTCGGTTCGTCATTAAGAATCTCGGTGACTATACGGCATCTATGGGTCAGATAAAAGTCGGAACTACCGCTTGGGTCGAAGGTCCGCATGGTGCATTTAACTTTCGCACGGCCCGAAAATATCGCCAAGTTTGGGTGGCTGGTGGAATAGGCGTTACACCGTTTCTTGCGATGGCCGAAGCACTGCCAAAGCGTAAGTATGATGTAGATTTTTATTATTGTGTAGTAACCGCCAAAGAAGCTAGCTTTGAGCAGGAATTTAAGGCTATTGCAAAGCGGAACCCGGGCTTTAAGCTCAATACGTTTTGTCAGGACAAGCAGGGCTTTATCGATGCCAACAAGCTGACTAAGGGAGTGGATATCGATGCTACAGAGTTCTACATATGTGGTCCGCCGCCAATGATGCATGCTTTGCATAAGGGGCTCTTAGCAAAGGGCGTGCCAAACAAGCGGATCCATTTCGAAGATTTCTCGATGCGCTAGTTGCGCGTTATACTAGAAGCATGACACAACTTACGGAATATCTGTATTCAGCCGGTAAAGTTGCGGCTGAAGATAAGGCTCTAATTATTCTGCCGGAAATATACGGCGTTCAGGATTTCACCCGCGAACTAGCCGGCAAAGTCCAGGCCGAGCTTGGCTGGACAAGCTATGTGCTTGATCATTTTTATGCCGAAACGGGTAAGGCCCAGATATTTGATTATGCGGATGCTACCCCGGGTATGGAAATTATGCAGAGGATGACTGGTGAGAAATATCTTGCTTTACTCGACAAAGCGATTGCTGAAGTGCAAAAACTCCAGCCGCATGTAAAACGGATCGCAATATGGGGATTTTGTTTTGGTGGTAAGCTAGCCTACGTGTCGGGCGTTGATCGTCGCGTTACTGATATTGTGTCATTTTATGGTGGTGCCAGCCTGGAGCCAGGTTTTTATCAGCAGCTTTCAAGCTTCTGGGCTCTTATTGATGAGCGACATCATGATGATATGTTGAGAATTTTTGCAGCTTACGGGCGAGATGATGCTATGATTCCAGCTAAAGATGTAGCTACAATTCAGGATCTGCTTGAGAAGGATAAGATCCAACACGAGGTGCGCCTGTACGATGCGGGTCATGCGTTCTTTAATGAGGACCGAGCTGATAGATATAACGCCGCCGCTACTCAAAAGGCTTGGATGGACGTTAAAAAGTTTTTACGGGCGTAAATTATTTGCCAAAACGACGTTGGCGAGCTTGATATTCTGCTAGGGCAGCATCTAAATCGGCTTCGGTGAAATCGGGCCATTTTTTATCAATAAACATGAGCTCTGCATAAGCGGCACGCCACAACATAAAGCCAGAGGTACGCTGTTCTCCGGAGCTACGGATGAGTAGATCAAGTTCTGGCACATTAGGCGCGTATAAGTTTTGAGTAAAAATCTCGGGAGTTATCGTTTCTGGATCTACGCCGCTGGTTATGAGTTTCTTCGCGGCATCAACAATTTCTTGTTGCCCGCCGTAATTTAGGCAGAGAGCGAGCGTACCATTGGTATTATGCGCAGTCTTCTCTTGAGCATTATGCATGGCTTGTAGGATTTTTGGATCAAGCTTTTCTTCATTCCCTAAGAACTCAATGCGCACACCTCGGGCGTGAATATCTTCTAGCTCATGTTCGGCAACCCACATAAGGAGCTTCATGATATAGCTGACCTCTTCGGCGGAGCGCTGCCAGTTTTCTTTACTCCATACATAGGCAGAAACATACCCTACACCACGGTCCAGAGCGGCTAGACCAATTTTTTTGAAGTTTTTATAGCCCTGACGGTGCCCCTCGAGCAGGGGGATATTATGTTCTTTGGCCCAACGTCGGTGGCCATCTAAAATAAAACCAACGTGCCGAGGTATTTGATTGGGGGTTTTATCTGCCATAAGTGAGTATCCATTATAGCTTATACCAGATAAGAATAAAGTCAAACTGACCTCGCTTGAGGAGTGCTGTCTTTATTAATTGGAACGCTAAACATTCGATGCGAGGGAGCGCAGTTGACGATTCCTAATAAACTGCTTAAGCTATAACTAATCTAGAGCTAAACATAAAAAAGGACAATTACATATCATGCCAGCTGCAAAAAAGACTGTAGCCAAAACTAAGCCTAAGGCAACACCTAAATCGAGGGCGGCACAGAAAAAAAATATGAGCCTTGTTTCGCGTACGCCTAAATTTAATTTAATAGTGGTGGCTATTGTTGTCAGCTTAGTGTTGTTGGTGGCTGTGGTGTATCTTTTTGTTTCTCAAGCTAGCACTGCTCGCTATAACGCATTGCAGCCGGTTAAGGCGGGGAGTGCGGCAGGAGCGAAGTTACCGATTTCCTACGCCCCTTCGGCATTGACCGGTACAGTTAGGTACGCTGCTCCTAATGGCTCCAATACGTCGGGCTGTACAGCGAGCGATCCGTGTACGTTGGCACGTGCCGTTAGTCAGACCACAGCAGCTAACAGCACTATTGTTCTCGCCGGCGGTTTGTATCGAGATCAAGCTAATATTTCTATTAGTGGTAGCGGCCGTAACGGGCTTAAGTTGATTGCGGCCTCTGGCCAGATTCCAGAGATCCGTGGGTCTGTAGTTGTGAGTGGCGGCTGGGTTACTGAGGGCAGCTATAAATATATCTCGTATATGCCGCGACCAGTTGAGCTAAGTCAAGGTGTGCATTTTGAGACTCTCAGTGATATGACAAATCTTACAGGCGATGGATCTGGCCGTTATGCAGATCAGGCATGGATAGGTAATACTGCACTTGACCAAGTAGCAGCCAAGTCTTCACTAGCAGATGGTAAATTCTTTGTAGACCAGGCAAATAATCGTCTTTATATGACTGCAGCTGATGCGAGCAGAGGCGAGATCGAAATTTCACGTCCAGGAGATGGTACAACAAGCCCACGCGACCGTGCATTCTCAATTTCGTCTTCAGGCGTAACTTTGGAGGGTGTTCGTATCAATCGCTATTCTGCAAATGGGGATGATTATGGTGTGATTTTACTAAATGATGGTGCACATAATTTCACTATGAGGCAATCTGAACTTACAGATGCACCGTATGAAGGTGTGCACGTTGGGCTTGTGGATAATCCAACTTTTAAGAATGTGACGATGTCTAACGTAGCTTGGCAGACGATTAATGCCAACCAATCAGACAAGCTTTTGTTAGATAAAGTAAAGATAACCTCTACAGATCCGTTTGATGAGTTTTCTAGCTCACCTGCTAGTGGCGCTTTGAAGACGAGCCGAACTCGTGATTCCAAAATTATGTCAAGCTATATTGTTAACAATAAGTCACATGGACTTTGGTTTGATCAGAGTAACATTAATGTAGTAGTAGATAAGAACTTTATTAAAGACAATTCGGGAGCGGGAGTCTTCTTTGAGATTTCTGATGGCCTTACTATGACCAACAATTATATTGCTGCCACCACCGGTCAGGCAGTGAAATTGGCGGGTTCTTCTGGTTTGCGACTCGTGAATAATACGATTGTTGGAGGGTATGATCCAATTGGTGTATATGTTGATGGTCGCTCTGCAGCCGGCTGTATTACCAATGTCTCTCTATGTAAATCAACTTCACTTACTGGTGACCGTCAAGGTCGCTTTGCTTCTTCCGCTGGGGCAACGATGGATTGGATGCCAAGAATCGATGTGATGGTTAATAATATCATTGCCTATCCTGTAACTAATCAGAAATCTGCAATATGCGGTAAAACTGTATCGGTTGGAACTTGTATTACTACTAATTGGAACGGCACTACGGTGGTTGTGCCGCTTGAGACTATTATCCATAAAGCCGATGCGGCGCGTGGGATTCCTCAAACCATAATTGATGGTAATGTCTACGCTAACGGTTCCACTCGTATTATCCAGGCAGGGAGCTCAAACTATACTACGATTACTGCATGGACAAGCGCCATTGCTGGACCGCCGGTGAACATTTCAGGAATCGATTCGAGGGGTAAGTCGGGTAACTCGTGGGTCAATACCGATGGTACAGGCACTGATAGTTTGGTGAGTACTAACAAGGACGCCTATAAGATACCTGCCTATACGGGAACAAATGCAATTATTAACACTTATATTCCAGCTGGTACTCAACAATATGGCGCACTCTCCGATGCGACATCTACCCCTACCACCTCACCAACTACGACAACTACAACTACCACCACGCCATCACCAACCCCAGATGCTACAGCTCCAACCGGACCGTCTTCTCTGTCTGCTTCAGCTACTTCAACCTCGCAGGTCAATCTCTCGTGGCCAGCTGCCACCGATAATGTTGGTGTGTCCAGTTATGTCCTGACTCGAAATGGTACGCAGATATACACCGGCACTGCTCTGAACTTCTCCGATACGGGCCTGACTGCCTCAACGAGTTACACATATAAGGTTATAGCCAAGGATGCAGTGGGGAACCCTAGCACCGGTGCGACTGCCACCGGCACCACCCAGGCTGCTCCGTCGCCATCACCCTCGACTACTCCAACCCCAACCGCCGACACTGCAAAGCCATCACAGCCAACAAATGCAACAGGCAAGATAGAGTTTGATGCCCTCAAGTTTACGTATTTCACCAACCTAAACTGGTCTCCAAGTTATGACAATATTGGTGTGACAAGTTATGAAGTAAGGCGCAATAACGAATCATTCGGCACCACCACAACGGCAAGCTTTAAAGATTACAGTCTTCAGCCCAATATTCTCTACACCTATGACATCTATGCGCGTGACGCCACAGGAAACGTCTCAGCTCCGGCCACCACTCGTCTGACTGGTCGCTGTTTCCTGATATGGTGCTGGAGTGAATAGACTGATCGGGTACAGATATATTATCAGGTAAGCTTGTGTGTCTTAGGGTATTGACCTAAGGAGTAGTGCCATGATACGCTTATGAGGCATTAAAGCGAGGGCAACCACACGTGAGTAGACAACAAAACCTAGGAGAAACCACCGTTTAATCTAGCTTGTTGGAATTTCACGCGTGGTTGTCTCCGGTAGATAGCCGCGCTTTTTTGTACGTACGTTCACAACTTCATACTTACGAGAAAAAAGGGTAACAAATATTGCTTTCTTTCTAGGGTGACTGGCAAGCTTGTAAAAAGCGTGTCAATCATTCTTAAACGAGAAGAAAAAGGTTACGAAGAGCACATGAGGAATGCCTTGACGAATTGTGCCGATGAAGGACGTAGGAGGCTGCGATAAGCGCCGGGTAGCTGTCAACCAAGCTATGATCCGGCGATTTCCGAATGGGGAAACCCGACGTGGGTCATGCCACGTCACCCATATCTGAATACATAGGATATGAGGAGGGCACCTGGGGAACTGAAACATCTAAGTACCCAGAGGAAGAGACATC
>CAZYFT010000028.1:0-6882 GCA_964646575.1 uncultured Candidatus Saccharibacteria bacterium
TCTCGTGCTCCTGCACAATCAAGACACCCTCACCAAGCTTGAGTGCCTGCTCAACCGCTTCCGCTAGACGCTGATGACTTTCAGGCTCAACCACTAGCCGGTCTACCACGACGTCAACTGTATGCTTCTTCTGCTTCTCAAGCTCGGTAATTTCATCAAGATCAACTAAATCACCATCTATACGTGCGCGCAGATACCCAGCCCGCTGCAACTCAGCCAGCACATGGCGGTGCTCACCTTTTTTCCCTTTCACCACGGGGGCCATAATCACAATCCGCGTTCCCTGCGGGTGCGCCTCAATCGCTTCAATAATTTGCGCTGGGGTTTGACGCGTCAGCACCTCACCAGTTTTAGGGTCGTGCGGAATACCAATGCGCGCGAATAAAAGGCGCAAGTAATCATAGATTTCCGTAACTGTTGCGACTGTCGAACGTGGATTACGACTGGTCGATTTTTGATCAATCGAGATTGCCGGCGAGAGGCCTTCAATCTGGTCCACATCAGGCTTTTCCATAAGCCCCAAAAACTGTCGAGCATAAGCTGAGAGCGACTCCACGTATCGGCGCTGACCCTCAGCGTAAATGGTGTCAAAAGCCAGAGATGATTTACCGGAACCCGAGAGCCCTGTGATGGTGACGAGTTTATCCCTCGGGATCTCGAGGTTAATATTCTTTAAATTATGCTCGCGAGCGCCGCGAATAATCAGTTTATCGTGCATTCTCGTCCCCTGTCTCTCGGTTAAATCGGCTTTTTCAAAATGTATCAAACTAGGCGCAGATTATACGCAGGTTTTTCGTTTTTTTCAAGCCTAGCCTGAGGGTACGGCTTTGCACTTCATAACCACTTTCAGCTATACTTATACATAACTAATTTGGAGAAATTTTAGAGATGCCCCCAGTTGGAGCCCCAGATACACAAGTCCCCCAAGGTCCGCCGCCGCCAATTTCAGTTGGGAGCGAAGCGTCACAGCATGCCGCCCAACTTTTTGAAGCTGCCAATCAAAGACCACTCGATCAAAATGTGCCAGCAGCCGGGGATCAGCTTGCACCACCAGAAGAAGCATTACCAACCGATGTTATGCCCCCTGCACCTGGAGCAGTAAAAATCCCTGTAGCTTCCGCCAGTACCCCGACATCAGTCGATTCGGCTTCAGAATTCACACCTCAGCCACTTGATGCGCCAGCTGCACCGCCAACACCCAATTGGGAAGCAATGGCAAATTCTAGCAAAGCCGGTATAGAGCCAACAACACCAGGTACTGAATCGCCAGCAGCAACCGCCTACGAAGAATTGTCCCCTAGCAAACTAGACACCGAAGCCGCAGAAGGCTCCGAAGCACAGGCATTCTACGAATACATGTCAAACGACCCAGAAGCAATGCTGGCGGTCTTACAAGGGGCACTTAGAGAAGATGATGCCGAAAAGCGCAGCGACAAACTTCGCGCCATAGCACCAATGATCAAAGGTTGGCTCGACCGAAACATCACACCTCGATAAGTGGCGTAACTATCAGCCATAGTAAAAAACCGCCCAGATTGAGGCGGTTTTTTACTACTATAGCCTGCATAGACTACCTAAGCTGCTTTACCGAGTGACTCCTCTAATTCATCGAGGGCTTTGCGGGTTTTTGCAATGTTTTCTCTCACAGCCTCAATATCAACTACTTCGGATTTTTCGGTGGCATCGGCTGAAGTTTCAGTATTTTCTGCGTCAGACTCCGATACAACATACTCTGCCCTATCCAGATGCACGTCACCGCCACCAACTATTTCGGAAGGATTGGCGTCAGTCTGCTCTTGGCTAGGTTCTGCACCTTCAACTGCAGCAGATGCTTCAGTTGACCCTAGCCCAACCTCAACCGGCGGTGCCGGAAATGGCGCATCTTCAACTTCAGCAGCAGGCTCTTCCTCTGCCTTCTCGGCATCGGCAGGCAATTCAGGGTCTTCTGCAGCTATTTCGCCGCCCATAGCATGAATTTCCGGCTGGGCTTTTGCAACCTCAGCATCAATCGCTGCTACTTCATCGGCAGCATCAGCTTCCAGCTTTGCCGCAAAATCATCAGCCTTCTCTTCTGGCTCAACTACTTCAGACTGTGTCGTCGAGTCGCCTTCCGTTTGCGTAACCTCAGGAGCTACAGCCGCTTCTGCTTCATCTGCTTTAGGAGTATCTTCATGCCCATTATCAGCTCCACCAACAGCATCGCTCTTCTGCCAAGCTGCAAGCTGGTCTAGGGCAGAATCACCTGCATCATCACTCTCATCTGCAGATTCAACCGCCTCACTTTCTGTCTGAGTAAAAGTGCCGCTATCTGCACCACTATCGCTAGATACCTCGACTGCAGGCGAATCATTCTCTACGCTTGTTGGCGGCACAGCCGTAGTAAATTCTCCCGCACTAACCGGCACGGTAGTTTCAGCTGCATCGGATGCAGATTCGGCTTCAGAACTCTCTCCGCCCCCAACAGTTACACTCACTGCTTCAGCCTGCGGCGCCTCGCCCTCACTATTATCTGGCCCATCCGTAGCTTCACCACCGGTCTTGGCAGGATGCACTGGCATATCTGACAAATCGACTGTAGCCGGACCTGCACCAGCCATATCCATATGTGCTGGCTCCACACTCTCAGTTGTCTCTCCAGTTGTAGCTGCAGCTGCTACTGCCTCGCCAGTCTCCATTGGAGGCAGTGGCGCTTCAACAACAGGTGCTGAATGATCTTCCTCATGCGGGTGGCCAAAACCTAGGCTCTCCATAATTCCCATAAACTCAACCCTCTTTTGCTTACTTTGAAGCTAGTATAGCATGCTGCTTTTGGGTTTGTCATTGCCCTCGAGCTTGTACGATTTGCGACACGACCTGCCCCTCTAATTCCCCTGCAGTTCTCCCATACTGCGGCGACTGCTTCAGCACGTCAAGACTTGCCTGCAGTGCCGTTAAAGCGGCCTGAATAGAGTCGTGGATGCGGCTCATCATCTGCTCATAACTTTCAGAACTACCTTCCGGAAGCGTGCCTGCCTGAACGTGGCCCTCAAGCGACTTTTTATCCACCGCACCCTGATGTAGGCGTGCCAGTGCCTCGTTAATAGTCTGAGCCTCAGCTGGCGCATTCGGAGAGTTCATAAGCATACCTAAAAAATTACGCATAACTCGACTTTGTGAGAGCATATCGGCAGCGTCCACCCAAGGATCGAGTTCTGAGAGACGTCGACTTACTTCTACTGTAGATGACGATATCTCACTACTGGCTTCGGTTTGATTCTCTTGCAGCATCCGCTTCAACTCTTCCGCAAGCCTAGGATTTTCTCGGGTCGGCTCATCTTCGACTGGGGGATACTTTTCTGGATTATATTGGTTCATTTTTTACGTATCTCCTTGCCAGCTTGATAATCTCTAATTTCAGCAATCTGATCACGTAATTCAGCCGCTTTTTCGAACTGCAAATTCGCAGCCGCTAAATCCATCTGCTCATTGAGCTGCTTGAGCAAATGTTTCAACTCGTCTTTTGGTATCTTTGCCAAATCCAAAGCCTGTACGTCGGCTAGCTCGGCCTCTCGCTCTTCGGCCATTCGCTCGGCAATCGCTTTTTGAATGCCCTGCGGAGTAATGCCATGCGCTTCATTGTATGCCGTCTGCTTTTCGCGCCGTCGATTGGTTTCCTCGATGGCCACCCTCATCGAGCCGGTAATACGATCAGCATACATGATCACCTTACCTTCAACATGACGAGCGGCACGACCAATGGTCTGGATCAGGCTCGACTCACTGCGCAGAAAGCCCTCTTTATCGGCGTCAATAATTGCCACCAGAGATACTTCCGGTAAATCCAAGCCCTCACGCAACAGATTAATACCTACCAGCACGTCATACACGCCCAAGCGCAAGTCGCGCAGAATATCGGTTCGCTCCAAGGTATGCACCTCGCTATGTAGATATTGCACCTTAATACCAATGTCCGCGAGGTATTCAGTGAGATCCTCAGCCATGCGCTTGGTGAGCGTCGTCACCAGCGTACGTTGACCTTTTTTAATGCGCGTGCGGATTTCAGCAATCAAATCATCCACCTGATGCTCAACCGGCCGCACTTCAATCTCTGGATCTAAAAGTCCAGTTGGTCGGATAATTTGTTCGGCAACTTGCGAGGAGCGGGACAGCTCGTAATCCGATGGCGTGGCTGAAACATACACCACCTGATTAATATGTCGATCAAACTCGGTAAAAGTGAGTGGCCGGTTATCGAGCGCGCTTGGCAAGCGAAAGCCGTGCTCCACCAGTACTTCCTTGCGAGCCCTGTCGCCATTAAACATGCCGCGTACTTGTGGAACCGTAATATGGCTCTCGTCAATCATCATCAAAAAATCATCTGGAAAGTAGTCCAACAATGTAGCTGGCTGTTCACCCGGTTCACGATTTGTGAGGTACCGTGAGTAGTTCTCGATGCCCTTCACATACCCAGTTTGCTCAAGAATCTCTAAATCATACTTCACACGCTGTTCAATACGTTGCGCCTCTAGGTGCAGCTCTTGGGACTTAAACCATGCCACCCGCTCGGCAGTCTCTGTGCGAATATGCTCCATAGCCTTTTGGATTTGTTCTTTGGGCGCAACATAGTGTTTGGCCGGAAAAATCGTCACTTGATTCGGGCGATCAAGCACTTCGCCAGTCAGTGGGGTTAACTTAGTAATCGATTCAACTTCATCGCCGAAAAACTGAATGCGATAGGCCTCTTCGCCGTCGGCCGGAATAACATCAATATTTTCTCCACGCACCCGGAAAGTTCCGCGCTGAAAGTTCTGATCATTGCGTACATACTGAATATCTGTGAGTAGTCGTAAGAACTTATCTCGTTTTTTAATCTCACCAACTTTCACCGAAATCGACATATTAGAGAAATCTTCCACTGAACCGATGCCATAAATACAGCTCACCGAAGCAACAATTAAGACATCCTGACGCGACAACAACGCTGATGTAGCAGCTAAACGCAGACGATCAATCTCTTCGTTAATCGCTGAATCTTTTTCTATATACGTATCTGAACGTGCAATGTAAGCTTCTGGCTGGTAGTAATCAAAATAACTCACAAAGTAGTGGACGGCGTTATCTGGAAAGAACTCTTTAAATTCCGAATACAGCTGGGCTGCGAGCGTTTTATTGTGTGAGAGCACGAGTGTTGGCCGATTAATTTTTGCCGCCAAATTCGCCATCGTAAACGTTTTACCGGACCCTGTCACACCCAACAGGGTTTGCTCGCGCTGACCGTCACGCAATCCTGCGTAGAGTTTGGCAATCGCATCTGGTTGATCGCCCGATGGTTCGTATTTAGCTCGTAAGTTAAATGCCATAATCTACATTATACGTCATAACTAAAAACCACCTCACTAGGAGGTGGTTTTTAGTATATTACTTACTGTTTTCTTGCAGCATTCGGGCTAGTGAGGGCGTTCCAGGTCTGAGGTCCCACTACACCATCCTGCGTGAGGCCACTACGTGATTGGAATAATTTTACTGCAGATGCCGTTTTCGATCCGTAGATGCCATCTACTGGGCCAGGATCATACCCAAGATCCTTTAGGCGCTGCTGAATGAGGGTTACACAGGCATTCTGATTACCCTGTCCGTTTACCATGGTTGCACAATTAAGTTGTGGGGCTGGTGCCGGTGACTGCGAGGTTGCAGGCGGATTGTTTTGAGCATTCTTTTCGCCTTGAACTACATATTGAGCCTTCTCAGTTAAGCCATAAAAGTAAGATTTTTGACCAGCAGCAGACTTAGCTTGAAATGTAATTTTTTTACTCGCCGCAGCATCTCGACTCTCTAGCCAGAAACACTTTTTAATCTTGCCATTACTGGCAGCTACGCTTCTTTCGTAAAGGCTCAACTTAGTTGTGTCGTTTACAAAAGTCCATGCCGATACTTCCGTATTACCGGAAGTTGCTAACTCCACACAATACTCAGTTGAGCTGTAATAACTACCGGTTATATTAATTGCAGCCCTAATAACATCTTCGCCTCCGGAGGCAACACTCCCTATCGCCATGCTGCCATCATTTTTTGTTATCCGCTCTCCAGCTAACCCAGAGCCACTAGATGACCATTTGCTCGCATCGTAATATCGAACTCCTCCTGACGCCGAGCTTAAACGCACAAACAAGTAACCCAACGCAGCAACAAGAACTATGCCAATTACTGCAGCAATCTTCCAATTAAACTTAACCTTCTTGCTCAACAAGCCGGTCTTACTGGAAGACTTCGCAACGTTAGATCGAGTTACTTTAGGCTTTGTGGTTTTTGTAGATTTTGTGCCTTTTGCGGGCATATAATTAGTCCTTTTATTTTTATTGATACTACTTATGCTTAAATTTAGCTGAGGTTGCTAGTAATGTCAAACTTTTTTTGATTTTTTCTTCATATATACAAAATAACCAGCTAAACCAACAATCGAGATATACACAACCCACTCACCTAGATATGTGTACAAAGTTTTCGTAGTATTCGTTTGCACGCTGGCCACAACAACACCCCCAGACTTAGCATCATTCTTAGCGATCACACGGCCGTCTTTATCGATAATATATGTCGGACCACCTTTGGCGCCCTGAACAAATGGCCTGGCGTGCGCGATGGATGAGAGCTTATTCATGTTCTGACTTTCTATATGGAAAAGTGGCGAAATCCCCATAGTGTCGAGCGCGGCGGAATTAGTAAAAATATTTGCATCTGCCTGCGCTAGCTGATTGTAAAAATCCGGAGCAATCACGCCCGAACAGGCGTGCGCCCCATAGCTCACGCCATCAAAAACGTAAGGCTTTTCGATTGATTCACCTCGGTTGATACTTTTTTGATTATTAAAATCCAAGAGTAAACGCTCCTGTCCGGCATAGGCCA
>CAZYFT010000029.1:0-6627 GCA_964646575.1 uncultured Candidatus Saccharibacteria bacterium
GTTCGTAAAAAAAAGAACCTCACATATGTGGGTTCTAAAATAATTGCTATGGTGGCTGCGGGTGGATTTGAACCACCGACCTCTGGCTTATGAGTCCATTGCTCTGACCAACTGAGCTACGCAGCCGTATAAAACTGTGAAACGAACTGCATTATCATACCAGATATTTACCAGATTGGCTAGACCTACTGATTCGGAGTTTGACCGCTAGTCGAGCTTGGCTTGCTCACTACAAAACTAATACGATACTTAAAGAGCGGAATCGTCACAACCCGCAAATGATGCCAGATTGTATAGTGCACGCTCGGATCCTGATCAACGAGCGGCTTGCGATGACGGCGCCAGTCGTAGATAACATAAACTGCCGTGAAAAGCAGCGCAAGCGGTACAGGTAAAAACCAATACGGGATACCTGTTTCTGGCAAAATTGTAGCAATCAGAGTTGGGTTTGCTAATCCGACCGGATCAACAATGAGGCCATTTTCTTGACCATCGTCATCCAAAGCACTACCATCGGTAATACTATATGTAAGCTTAATTGCTTTCTCGCCACCTATTTCCTCTTCGGCCAGAACTGCACCATCAATAGTGGCGAAGCTGTTTGTGGCAGAACGAAACTTACGCGGCTTAAACCCATTTACGCCCTCCTCGGAAAACGTATACATTGTGATGCTGGCTGTATCGCCGCGAGAACAATTTAAAGTAAAGTCCGTCAAGCCAAACGGATACTGATAGCCGTTATCTCGGGCATTTAGTGCCGCAAACTCTAATACGGCCACATTACTATTTTCACGACAACCACTCACTGAAAAAGTAATATAATGATCACCATTCACGTCCACAAAAGAGCTAACCGTAGGCTGTAATTTATCTGCAATTCCATCATTATTCCCATCACCACCATTCGGTGCGCCATCCTCAACCAAATCTGCAATTCCATCAGCATCAGCATCGGTAGCAGAGCCAATCTCCACATTTTGCGCAAACTCACTCGTGGCACCGAAGCCGGTGGAGGAAGTTGTATCGATAGCGGTCGTCGTGGCAGAAAGCGCTTTATCACCGTAATCACCACTAACAGTAAAGCTTGCTGTTAGATTTGTGCCAGGGCTAACCGTTATGGCGCCTAAGTATTCTTCTCCAGGACCGGTACCAAAAATTGTAGAGGCATCATTGGCATAAAATTCAACTCGGTAAGAGTTTGAAGGACTATCAGCTGCATCAAGACTATAATTCACTGTAAGCTGGTTCGAGACTTGTTGCGCAGAATTAATTTCAGGGCTATTTATTTTTCCGTTTGCGCCGCTATCGCCATCGCCAGCATCGTTTTCATCCGGTCCGTATTGCTCAAAGGCATCCGGAAGAAAATCCGCTGGATCACTGGTATCGATTTGGCGAGCAAGATCTATCGCTAAATTGCTGTTGCCAAAAACGTTAAGTGAGAAAACCTCAATATCGAAAATGCTATTACCTAATATACTAAGCCTCTGTCCAGAAATTTCGTATGGTATTGTTGGCAAACTAAACTCGTTAACACTAACGCCAAAGCCTTTAAGTCCCTTGAGATAATTGCCTTCGCCAGGATTTACACCACCTAGCTGGTTCTGTTCGCCTACCGAATTGATCACCCCAGCACCATTTGTAATGCCTTCATTAACATTACCCGTATAATCAGTGCCGATATAATTACCCTGTACGACGTTGTTATTCGAGCTAAAAATTACGCCAGCAGTGTTTCCGCTAATAACATTTCTCTTGCCTGCGCTCGGCCCACCGATTTTCACACCCCCGCCATTTGTCATATTTATCCCAAATGAAAATGGTGGGTTTAAACCATTAGTGTCCGCTTCTTCTGGCGTTAAATCAGTTACCCCATCTTTTGCAATGCCTATATAATTCCCATAAATTTCAGCACCGGAACCAACCGAAAAGACTGCTGCAGTGGTGTTGGAATTTGATTTAGCAAAAATAACATTCCGATCCTCTAGATTGGTACCTCCAATAAGCCCTCCAGAAGCAATAAGTCCTACCGCCGTATCATTCCTGCCTGTTCCACGAGTCATACCATCAGCTCTGACACCCAAATAGTTGCCCTGAATAATCGCATCCGCACCTAGAACTGTAATTGCACCATTAGCAGCTTCATTAGCAGTAACACCGCCGAAGCTGTAAATTGATAAACCCTTAATAACACAGTCTGCAGCTGAGAGACTCAGCCCTGAAGCCTCTCCAGCACCTGCGCCATCACCATTGATGCTTTCGCCATCGATTTCAATCAAAATTGTGCCATTCAGTGGATTGGGTGCAATTACAGTATTCGCACTTGCTCCAGGCTGCGAATAACCATTAATCGTGACTTTTTGCGTAAGTGCCGGCAAGGCAGTAGTAACGGCGATTGTTTTTACACCAGAACCAGGAATACTGAATTCAATCACATCCATTACTGACGGGTTGCCATTGGCGTTAGCATCACTAATAGCTTCGCGCAACGAGCCGGCGCCGGAATCATTGGTGTTCGTGACGATAAAAGTTGCAGCGTTAGCTCTTGTAACAAAAACTATACTCACCACAAACATAGCCACCAATGCAATGGTCGCCTGGGCTATAAACTTCCTGATACCTCTCATGCTCTTATTATCCTAGCAGAGCATAAGCAGAGACACAAAAAAGAAGCCCAGCTATAGGCTTCTTAAATATAGGGATAATTTCTTGGTAGCGGGGGCAGGATTCGAACCTGCGACCTTCGGGTTATGAGCCCGACGAGCTGCCAGCTGCTCCACCCCGCGACGTAATGAGTATTTTACAGACTTGTGGGTGTTTTGTCAATCTTAGAGCTACTGCACGCCAAAGAGAAAATCACCCCATTCTTCAAGATGTGACTTTTGCGGAAGACTAGCCTGCTGACTCCCTTCATCGCTCGTTTCTGCACCCTTCTCTGCATCGCCGCGCCCCACAACAACTACCTGTTCACCTGGAGTTTGCAAGCCAAGTTTTTCGCGAGCAAAGCGCTCTTTGTATGCATCACTTTGATAGTAGGCAATTTGTGCCTTGAGTGCATCAACGTCGTTCTCGAGCACGACTATTTCTTCTTCTACCTTATCGGCCTTCTCGCGGATTTGGGTGTTTCTGGCGCTTAAATTCACGAGGGCAGCCATCACATAGATGGTAGCAATTAAGCCAACCCAAAATGCCAAGCGAGTGTAGTCAAAAATCTTATCTTTAAGCGACGGCTTCATGCCAATATTGTAGCATGCCTATCTGTTGATGAGCTGAGAACTCCTACCAGCTACCGCCGCCACCACCACCGGCTCCGCCGCCCGAAAAGCCTCCACCGGATCCACCGCTCGATGATGGAGGTGACGAATGCGAGGCTACACTACTCGCAAAAGAGTTCGACATGAGCCCAACAAACATCACTGGATTAGAGCCATTTGCGCCATGGTACCAATTGCGGGTTGCGGGCTCCACATCAATACCTTCAAACTGCTTGGCCCACTGCTTTTCTACGCCTAAAGCAATAGCATACGGTAAAAGTTTCGTAAAGCGTTCTGGCGTCTTGTCAGGCGCTTCGGCAAATTTCATACGATCCTTTTCGGCAACATTCAAGTAAAGTTTTAGACCTTCAACCTGAGCCCATGTGTCATAGCCTTTTTCGGTCAGATTCTCGGGCGAGAAAACTTTTTGCTTGGCGGCAAACAGGCCAGCAGCCTGCAAATCTGTTGTCAGTTGAGAGCGCACATTTTGCACAACCTTATACATACTCGAGGTTTGGAGCTCATCTACATATGCGGTGGTGGAAGCCGCAAAAATTCCTAATAGCAAAATTCGTTCAGCAGACGTAAGTTGATCTTTAGACTCGGTACGCGTTAATAAAAACCGCTCTTTTGTGCCAATTAATTGCTTCTTTTGCTCGTAGCTAATCGTAATATGTCCACGGCGCGCCATATCAATGAGCATCGCCGTAATTTCGCGACTATCTGCCACCTCATCAGAAATAAGACCGACCTCTCCGGGAGATAAGTTAGCCGGTGCCTCGTATTGCACCACAATGGTTTCCTGCTTGCGTCGCGCACTCCGAGCCATAGCGCGGCGGACAAAGATTGCAACAACCACTGCGATAGCTAAGAACGGTATCATGGTGATAAACTGCATCGCCCCAAACAAACCAAACAGCCAATTATCTTCTCCGCCACTCGGCTTAGTAGAGCTCACCTGCACATAAGCTTTATCGGTAAATATTCCTGGTTGCACCACCAGATCAACCGTTAAACCTTCGCCTGGTCCAAGTGGTTTTGTGGCGCGAACCTGTACGCTTTTACCATCTGGATTGGCTAAAACAGCACAATCTGTCGCGCGAGACCCCTGTGGACCCGTAAAGCATTCTCGGGTTACTAGATTTGCGCCTTCTGGCAATTCGATTCGACCACTCACATCTGTAGCCGAAACCGGCCAGCCGGTAGCATGAATGTTGAGCGTAATATAATCACCAGCCGCATCCTTACGAACCACCGGGCTCAAACTATATTTAATGGTGTAATTCTGCGTACCACTAATTTTCTCGTCGGGATCGCCAATTTTGAGACGCTCGTAGGCCCCAAAACGCGATTTGCTCACGGGCTCTTTTGCATCATTACGCGTAACACTCTCAAGCTTAAAGTCGTAATACAGATATTGATCTTTGGCAATCTGACCGACATATGGGACATCACGAAAAATGCCATGTTTGCTTCCATCAAACACATAGCTAATCTGCTCAGTAAACTGCGCTTTCCCATCTTGCGTAATCACGACGTCACTAGAAAACGACTGGATGGATTCTGCTCGTGCCAGACCGGGCACAGCAAGACTTGCAAACATTAGCACGGCGGCAAGTATGCAACGCCGAGCTATTCCCATCGGAACACCAGCGCTGCAATGATATACACAACCACCCCCCAAACGAATAATCCTAATAGCTCAGTGTGCAACGAAAACAATGTCGCCCCCTCGGTTGCGATCTTGCGCAAGGCGTCAACCAAAAATGTGAGCGGCAAAAGGTTCGTGATACTCTCTAGCCATTGTGGCAGGCCTTCGCGTGGAAAGAATACACCCGAGAGAAATAGCATCGGAAACTGAATCAGCTGTGCTACTGGAGTAGCCTGATTTTCGTCTCGTGCCCAGCCGGCAATCGCAAAGCCCATTCCCAAAAATACCGTCGAGCCGAGCGCTGCGACTAATAGAAAACTCAAAAGTGAACCAATTATTTTCGCGTCAAAAATCCAAACGCCGAGCGCTAATAGTAGCAATACTTGCACCACCGATATAACCAAACGACTAGCGCCCTGCGCCACCACAAAGTACATCGGCCGGGTTGGAGTGGCTTGAATACGACGCAGTTGCCCAGTCGTTTTATAGGCAACAAAAGCAAACGCCACAGCAAAAATTCCTAACTGCATAATCGACATCGCAATTACGCCTGGCAAGAAGAAGTCGATTTGCGATAAATCATTCGTTTTTACACCTTCTGATTTCACGCTCAATATCGTCGGCGCTTGGGTTACTTGAGTGTTATACCCAGCTACAATTTGGCTCAAGATTAAATTCGTAGTCTGTCCAGCCTGCGGATTGCCCTCGTTGTAATATGTCTGCACAGCTGTTGGCGTTAAGCTGCGGGTTGCAGGATCTGGTACACCAAACGTTTTTGGAATAATCACCTGCAAGTCCACCTGGCCACGACCCAACTTATCAGCAGCTTCGCTCTCGGCTACTTCAATTACATTAAAGGCCTCAACGTCTTTGAGTGACTGCACAAACTGTTGAGACAGCTCTGTTTCGCTGTAATTGGTAACAGCAATATCGGTTGTAAAATCATTACTTTGAAACAGAAAACCAAATACAAAAATAAGAATTACCGGGATAAATAACGTAAAGAACACGCCAGTAACGTTACGGAAGTACATCTTCATGCTGGCAATAGTGAGAGCATGCAGAGCCAATAGGCGTCGTTTGATAAGGGCCATACGGGACTCTTGGTGTTTTAGCGGCTTACTCATTCGCGCAATTCCTTACCCGTCAAGTCGATAAAGACATCTTCAAGTGTGGCAGGAGCAACTTGTCGATGTGGTTTAAAGCCTCGCTTCAAGAGCGAACTTATCAACTTAGCCGGTGTGTCGAGCGCAACAATCTTGCCCTCATCCATAATTGCGATGCGGTCACACAAATATTCGGCTTCATCCATATAATGCGTGGTGATAATGACGGTCTTGCCAGAAGCCTGAATTTGTTTCACTAGCTCCCAAAGATTACGCCGCGCCTGTGGATCAAGCCCAGTCGTTGGCTCATCTAAGAACAAGACGATCGGATCATTCACCAAAGCCGCCGCAATTGAGAAGCGCTGACGCTGACCGCCAGAAAGCTCCTTGGCCTGTGACTTGGCTTTTTCTGTGAGATCAACTTCTTCAAGTAGTTCTTTAGGGTCTTTGTTTTGCGCATATAAGTTTGAGAATAGGTGCAGAATCTCTACCAATGAAAGTTTTTCAAAAAAACTTGAACTTTGCAGTTGGACACCAATTTTCTCTTTCACCTCATATGGATGCTTGGCGACATCAGTGCCGTCAATAACAATCGAACCAGAGGTGATGTCGCGCAAAC
>CAZYFT010000030.1:0-6161 GCA_964646575.1 uncultured Candidatus Saccharibacteria bacterium
TTGGTGCGGATGAAAGGACTCGAACCTTCACGAGATTGCTCTCACTGGCACCTGAAGCCAGCGTGTCTACCAATTCCACCACATCCGCAGATTATTTTTGCTTAACTGGAGCAAGGTCAGATTTTACTGCCCAGTTTTCTACTGCCCGAAAACGATCACTTGGTGTGACCAATTTTTCCTGGGTTACTCCTGTTAAAGCAGCAGTATGAGCATACAGGTAAGTGGGCGAATAAAGCAAGAGTGCAGGAGCGTCCTCGGCCCAAATGCGTACGAATTCTCGGTATTTTGTATCGCGAAAAGCTGGGTCTTTACCAAACCGTGCCTGTTCCAAAGCCGCATCTGCATCCCTATTGGCATACTGAGAAACGTTCAAGCCAGGATCGGCAGCTTGCGAGGAGTGCCAGAAACTGAAGACATCACTATCGGCGCCAATATCCTGACCATAGAGCAAAATATCATATTGTCGTGGGCGAATATAACTCTGCTGCAAAGTGAATGTATCAACCGAAATGATTTCCACTGGAACGCCAGCAGCCTTCCAGGCCTCGGCAAGCTTTTGGGCGAGTTCAGGATACGCACCAGAATTTGCGGTGACTAAGCGCAATGGAGCTGTAATCTTACCGTCCAACACAGCTTTGGCAGCATCTGGTTCGTAGCCAATACGCCGAGCAGACTGATTAAAACCAGGATATCCTGCCGGAATTGGATAGTGCGTCACATTTCCCTCGCCATTAATGACGTCGCTAAGAACTTGACCTCGATTGACAGCTTGAGCCAGAGCAACACGCACATCCTTTGCCGCCAAGGCCGGTTGCTTCACATTATAAAATGCGCCGACATAGCTTGGCATGCGATAGCGCTGCACCTCCAAATCACCGAACTCTTCTACGCTCGCCAACTGCGCCGGATCCACCTGGCTCATACCGTCAATACGCCTCTTTGCGTAGGCATCAACCAAGGCCTCAGTGTCATCCACCTGCAAAAACTCAATCTCATCAAGCTTTGGTGCTCCTTTAAAATATTCCTTATAGCGACGCAGTGTTATGGTCTCGCTGGCTATATCTAGATCGTCTAAAATAAACGGGCCGCTTCCTATAGGCTGCTGGTTAAAGCTCGTGAGCCGCAGCTGACTTGCGGGAATTTGGTCGAGTGCATGCTTTGGCAAAATTCCAACCTGTGCCAAAGCTGCCCAAAAACCGCTATAGCTGGCTGGCAGCTTAAACTGCACTGTCTGCGAGTCAATAGCCGCTACCTGGATTTTTTCCCAGTTGGCCGCCAGAGCTGAACGCGTATCGGGGTTTTGAATTGCCTGAATAGTGAAGACCACATCGTCAGCGGTAACAGGCACGCCATCATGCCAACGAGCATCCTCGCGCAACTTCAGGGTATAGGTGCGCTTATCAGGAGCTACATCCCAGCTGTTTGCCAAATCACCTTCAATAAAAACACCATCTCGAGTACGAATAAGCTTCGAGAATACAAGTTCTGCAACATCGGAAGTTGCTGAGTTTTCTATATAGAGAGGATTCACAAGTCGAACACGCCCCACCAAGCCTTCGCGGTAGATGCCTCCGGCAACAGCCTGCTCGACTAGCCACTGTTTTTGAAGACTGGCAAATCCGCGATACATACCAAAAAAACTAATCACAATAATAAGTACCCAAGCGGCAAACTGCCAGCGCATGAGCCCCAGCTTTCGCCAAGCCCCATATACGTGACGATCGACATAATTGCCAAACCACGTACTTAGAACCTTACTTTGTCGAGTCATCTTGCGCCGAGCGCGATGCATTCTAAATGACAAATATGAACTCATAGCTCCTTCCAGTCTAACCTGAAAATAATCACAAAACTTTGTTTAAGCAACCAAGAATCGGGCCAAAATACTGCCAACGAATATGATGCCAAGAATAATAGTAAAAATGAATAAACCTTTTTCAAAGCCGCGCTTAGAACGATAGACATTACCACCCCCACCAAAGGCATCGCCCAAGCCACTTCCCTGATTCTGGACTAATACTACGATTGTAATAAGGATTGCTGAGATGACGGTAAGAACATTAAGAAACGCTAGCATTAGTTTGCCTCCTTTGAGCGTGAAAATAACACAGTAAACAAGTAGTTGGTCAGCCAAACAATAATCGTGGCACCAATGGCTGAGGTAAATTTATTAACCTGGAATGATGGATAAAGAAAGCTCGTAATATACAGCATAGCGGCATTTACAAACAGCATAAATACCCCAAGCGTCAACATGATAGCTGGCAAACTCAGCAGCACAACCAGCGGACGAATGAGCGCGTTCACAATACCGAAGATGAGAGCAGCAACCAGCAAAACTCCGATCCGCTCATCGTAGGTAATATTGCCAACAAAGATCTGTGCCGACACCCATAGGCCAACAATATTTACGAGCCAAGAAAATAGAATTCGTTTCAACATAACGGCGGTTATTATAGCAGTTTATCGAGTTTTTTTCGAGTCACCAGAAGAGCCCTGTAGCCTCGCCAGTGTAAAAACACCCTTCCCGCTCACGCGCATTTTTTTCTCGGCCGTCCGCTTACGGTCGCGCGCCATAGCCTTGGTAATCTCTTTTTCAAACCGTGATTTCTTTGTTCGCGCCATACTACACCCTCTCTTTAATAACACGTGCCAGCTTCGGACCAACTACTTCGCTGAGCTCTTGTAATGAAGCTTCCTTAATCCCCACCACACTCCCGAAATGTCGAATCAGTTTCTTACGAGTAATCGGACCGATACCTGGTATGGTGTCAAGCACACTTTGCTTGGTGCGCGTATCACGAACAGATGTGTGGTACGTTACGGCAAACCGGTGAGCCTCATCTCGTACTCGTTGTAAAAGCTGTAGTGTCTTACTTTTGTGATCAAGCGCAATAATTCTAAACTCACCATCCTCGCGCACTTCACCTGCACTCACCTGAGCTGAGCTTTTGATATCACTCGCCCGCTGCACAATTTCTTCATGACGCTTTGCCAGACCAACAGTGGGAATATGAATTTTCAGCTCATCAAGCACTGCCGTTGCCGCTGCCAGCTGCCCCTTACCACCATCAATAATTATAAGGTTTGGATTTGGCCAATCGGTGTGCCGTCCAGAAAACCGACGCTGCATAGTTTCGGCCATCATAGCAAAGTCATTCGGCCCCTTGCTGCGCATTTTAAATTTACGGTACTCACGCTGCGCTGGCGCTCCGTTCATAAACACCACCATACTCGAAACCGCATCACCACCCTGAAAGTTAGATATGTCATAACATTCGATTCGCCGCGGCACAGTTGGTAAACCTAGGCGCTCAGCAAGCCCTGTAAGCGCTTGATCAGTCGTAATATCAAATTCTTCTTGAGCGCCAAAAATACTCTTGCGAGACAACCCCTTCAACGCCATGTACTGATCTCGCAAGATTGACGCCTCTTCGTACTTTTGTTTTTTTGCAGCTACACTCATAGCCTTCTCTAGCTCACGCACTAATTTTGTACTTTTCCCCTCTAAAACCAAACTGAGACGACGAATATTGGTGCGATATTCCTCTCGCGAGACATCTGGCTTCGGTGCCACACCAATTTGATGCTCGAGAGCGGATGACTGCACCATGCGCGAGTCGGAAAAATATGGAAAAATCCTCCGCAAATAGCGCAACGCCTCACGCACCATACTTGATGACACAAACGGGCCGTAGTATTTTGATTTATCATCAGCTGGTCGACGGACTACCGTAATTTTTGGAAAGTCTTCTTGAACCGTTACTTTTACATAAATGAAATTTTTATCATCTTTATCGCGCACATTATACAGCGGCTTGTACCGCTTGATGAGTTCAGCTTCTAAGAACAACGCCTCAACTTCGCTTTCAGTCACAATCCAATCGACACTTGCTATATTCTTCACTAAAATCGGTGTTTTTATATCAGCATGCTTCTTCGTGAAATATGACCGCACGCGTCGCTTGAGGATGGAAGCCTTACCGACATAGATAATGTGCCCAGCTGTGTCCTTATACAAATACACACCCGGATTATCGGGCAATTCTTTCAGGCGATCCTGTAAATGTTTTGGGGCTGGCATGATATCTTTCTTTGGTGCGATAATTTCGCTTGCTATTTCTGTATTTTTATTGTACCATTGCGCGCAAGTTGTACCTACTACGCCTTCGAAGGGAGGTGAATCATGCGAACGATGTACGATGTTTCGGCTTTTTTGGGCCGCTTCGACCGCAAGTCCGAGCTCACCGTGACACTGGCTCAGCTGCTGGATGTTTGGCAACGGATGGACTCCCGTGGCTTTCCGGATCAGACGCTCCAGAATGAGGCCAACCAACTCGAGCACACACTCCGGTTCGAGTTCAGCTTGAGCGCTGAAGACATCCAGATCATCAGCGACAACGAAGAGGCCTTCAGGTCACATCTTCGTCATCCATCACGACCCCGCACCAACAAGGAAGCCCAGCCATGACACCATCCAGCCCAAAGCGGGGCACCTCCCTCTAGTCTCCTACAGGCTAGGGGGAGTCGTCATCTTATTTAGTAATTGCTGTAGCCTGACACCACACAATATAACAACGTACTCGGGTTTTGATAGCGGTTGGCGCGCCTAACTTGCCATCAGACTGCTCGGGAACAACCGCTAACGTATATTCAGCATCATGCAGTGCCGGTAGTGCAATGCGATTAAATCCACCAAACTTTACCGAGCGCTCCAGGCCACTTACCGAAGCCAGCTGTCGCTCAAACTTATGATTTCCTTCATCACGACCGTAAATATGAAATTTTTGTGCGCCACCCGGAGCTTGCCAACGCAGATTCACCAGCCAGCCACCATTGAATAAATCAAGCTTTGTCTGGGCCGTCACTTGAGTTACCGTACCATTGGCCGCTGCTGCTTGATCTGAGCCTTGATTAACTACAAAAGCATCTTGGGTATACGTATTTGCACATGGATCACCACCGCCCTGCTTTAAGGCCTCGGCATTTTGCTTATATTGTGCAACTAGCGTACGCACTTCTGCCGGATCATAGCCAAATGCGCGAATTTGCTCATCAGTAACTTTATTAAAATCAAACTGCAGCAATGAAACACCTAGCACACTTTCAATTGCAGCAATTTGATCGGCACCAGCCGTTGAACCTAACCGACAAGTAATTGTTTCACTGTCACCAATAGTGGCCGAGCTGCCAGCCCGAAGCTGGAGCTGAGCCACGTAACGACGCACTTCTGCCGGATCATAGCCAAAAGCCCGAATTTGCTCATCGGTAACTTTACTCCAATCAATTTCCCCAATAGACATTCCTAGCAATCGTTCAATTTCATCTAGCGGAACGGGCGCAGATCCAATACCGCCAGATCCAATGCCACCCCCTTTTGGTACATCAGCTGGAACATCTACTGCCGGGGTCTGCGAGCCAAGATTAATGCTGCTTGGGTCTACCCCAACAGATAACCAAGATGAAGATGGAATCGCAACTCTAGCCGACAACAGCTGGGTGCTATTCAGCTCCAGTGAGAAGACAAACCGTTGCCCCACACCGCTTGAACCAGTCACGACACCGTCAAAATATATCTTTTCGCCAACCGAATCGAACCGCACACGAGCAGGTGATGTCTGCAGGGGAAGATATTCGAACTGCGCAGTTTTTTGAAATTGCTTAGCGGCAACCTGAAAGGCATAGAGACGATTGGGGTTATCTCCACAGTTCGTACCAGTTGGACAACCAGTTGCAACCATAATTGCTTCTCCACTCGCATTTACATCCAGGCTTGTCGCAGTGCTGCCCATACCGTAACTCTGCACTTGCCCCTGATTATTCATTGCGACCAAGCTAGACTGGCCATTCGCCTGACTTAATGTGTACACAGAATCCCCAACCTGCAATACACGCAAACCATCTATTCCGGCCTGACGCGGTAATGTCACTCCTGCGCTACCAAGTCTTTCACGCACGCCCGAATCACCATTAATTCTGTCGATTGTGCCATCCGAATACGCCACGATTATACTCCCAAACGCGACTCCAAATCGTGTTGCTGTACCGGCTAGACCAACCTTATGACGCACTCCGCCTTCCGCTGAATACAGCCATACTTCAGCGCCACTTGTATTAAGGGCAGCAAAACCACCAGTGTCCAGACTGCGAATCGCCACCAC
>CAZYFT010000031.1:0-6056 GCA_964646575.1 uncultured Candidatus Saccharibacteria bacterium
CCTTAATTGCCTCAATTGACTGCTGAATCATGTATTGCGCCTGTGTTCGTTGATTAGCGGCAGTCGCGTTACGCCATGCACCCAGCGCCGCGGCATAAGCTAGTGTCAGCACCGTGGTTACTATGGCCATAGCAAAAATAATCTCTATGAGCGTCATTCCTTGTCTACGTCGCATCATCATCTACCTCGTTACCAACGTAGTGGTGCCATCCACTAAATTAAAGTTAATCTCGGCCGTAAAGCGAGGCTTTAAAGCATTAGAGGGATCCCTCTCAGTAGATCCAAACCTCCAGAGCACCGCACATGGCTGACTCCTCAATCTATTTGTCGCATCTGCGCCAGTTGGGGTTGGACTATATTGATAGGTTGCATCATCATAACTACCCAGCCAGCCTTGTTTATCGGATGGCGCCACAGCTCCCACCCAAGCCGGACGGCTCGCGTTAGCAGTTGCCCTCACAAAGTTTGTTGGGCTAGTTGGCCAAAATGCATTATATCCACCAGTAGTACGTCGGAACACGATCATCGATTCATTGCCGGCAGTAGTGTAGTCTGTTCCTCCGGCTCCAACAAGATGTGGCAAGTTCCTCCACGAATTATACGAGCCCGTTGTACAAAGCCCATCGCCAAACACCTTAAAGCCTTCTAGCCTCAAGCCAGCTGGCAGATCCACTTCTCTGTTACTGTAAGATTCAATCCACAACGATTGAATAGGGGCCGTGGTAGATTCAGGACCCTTCTTTAAATATAGTGTCTTAAGTTTCACAAAGGTATCGCCTGGGCTCGGCACAGCCATAGCGACTGCAGTACCGAATACCTCTTCTCCAGTTGTGAGCTTATTACATGAACTAGTAACAACCGGCGAGCAATTAGAGTCACCAGTAAATCCTGGCACAATACTTGACGTGTTCTCACTTTGCACTTCGCGAATACGAGACTCTACCTGGCGCACTTCATTGTAAAAATCGGAACTTTTTTGCGTGTCGAACCATGCGAAAGCCCCACCAATCATCAAGCTAGCGATACCCAAAACCATAATGACTTCTACTAAGGAAACGCCAGATTGAGTGCGATTAATTTGTTTGAGTGGTATATTCATAAAAATAATTCTGATTCGATTATCAGTATACCACTTATGCTACTAGACGAATATTCCTAAATACCAGTTTAAAAGTGCTTCGCCAAAGAAGAATCCAGCAAACAGTCCAATAATGAGAAAAGGACCAAATGCGATCATGCTCTTACGAGTTTTTTTGTGAATGGCAATTAGTGCCAAACCTACAATTGCACCAAGGTTAAAAGCCACAAATATAGCTACCACTAATTGAACACCAGTTAACACCAGTCCCATAATGGCAGCCAGCCAAATATCTCCGTCGCCTATCCAAGTTCCCTTTGATATGAACCAGATTAAAAAGAAGGCCCCCCCGAATAACAACGCAGCCACAAGTCGAGTGATAAGCTCCGACAGGCTCCCCATGCCAACAGCACTCAATGAGGCTAGCACAAGCGCAAACACCACCGCCGGCACCATAAAAGCATCCGGCAGTAACATCCACTTAGCATCATACACAAGCGCTGCTAGCAACAGTGATGCCAAGGCAAGCCAAGCGAGTAAGCTCACCCACTCGAGCGTATTCGCTGGATCAAGATAGAAAAATAGACTCACCCATATAGCAGCGTTTGCGAGCTCTACTGCAGGATACTGCCAGGAAATTGGTTTGTGGCACGTATGGCATTTCCCGCGCAGACCCAGCCATGAGAACACTGGAATAAGCTCATACCACCTAAGCGGCGTTTCGCAGTGCGGACACATGCTGCGGCCTTTTGAGACCTTCCGATGCGTGCGGAGGCGCCACACCCATGCGTTCAAGAACGAACCTACAAGTAAGCCGTACACAAAGACCATCACGGCCCCGATTAATATCCACTCGCTCTCCATCTTTCACATTATATGGCAAAGCATAACTAATAACCAAAAAGCCCCCGAAAGGGCTTGTTTGGTGATGAGATACCAGCTACTAGTTTTGAGCTCGGTAGGCAGAACCAACTTCGAGACAAGCCCGAACGGTATCTTTGTTGGCAAGTGTGACCCCGTTATCATAGATAATTGTTAGATCACCAGCCGCAGGACAAGCACCTGGCGCTGTTGTCACTACGCTAACTGTAAGTGTAATCCCACCTCCAGTAACTGTATCGGTTGTGCTAGCCCCAATATAGCTTCTTATGTCGGAGGCGGCGGCAGGCGCAGCACCACTATTATTTCCCTTATAGCTTTGAACCGCTGCAAGCACTCGATTCGCAGTATCCTTACGGAACTGATCTCGCTGCCCACGCTGAGCGCCCTGAACGGCCAAGAACACTACCACCATGATCAAAGCAGCAATTGCCAAAACAATTACGATTTCAATCAGGGTGAATCCTTTTTTCATTTTATTTGTCATAAAGACCTCCTTATAAT
Organism: uncultured Candidatus Saccharibacteria bacterium; assembly: GCA_964646575.1. Classification (GTDB taxonomy): domain Bacteria; phylum Patescibacteriota; class Saccharimonadia; order CAILAD01. Next base: position 2,462 of record CAZYFT010000031.1, read on the forward strand.
ATTCGCGCTGGATATAACGCTTATGCTTATGATAGCAAACTTCACGCCCTCGTCAACTATTGAGAGACACTTGTCGTACCGCCCCCGTTACTTAAGTCTTGACCAACTAATCCATATACTGGGTATAAAATACCAACAATCATTAAGATAACTAAACCACCCATTACAACAATTAAGACTGGCTCAATGATAGTAGAAATATTCTTTACTGCCTGATCAACTTCATTTTCGTAGAATGTCGCTAAGCGATCTAGCATATCACTCATAGTCCCTGAGTCTTCACCAACCTTAATCATCTGGCCAACTAGAGGCAGGAAATACTCCGTCTTTTGGAGCGCTTCTGAGAGTGCTCTACCCGACTTTACTTCCTCCGCTAATACTTCCACTTCTGCTTTAAGAATATCGTTATTTAAACTCTCAGAAACCAGCTTTAGGGACTCTAAAATTGGTATACCACTAGCCACCAGACTCCCAAGCGTTCGTGAGAATCGAGCCATATACATCTTAAGAAACAACTGGTTAAACGGCGGCATTGTAAGCTTAGTGCGAGCAATATTATGCTTGCCGGAGGGAGTCTTTAGATAACGGTAAATGCCGAAGATTAATGCGCCAATAAATGGAAATGTGACAAACCACCACTTAGTAATCAGATCTGAGCCAAACATCATCACTTGTGTCAACCATGGCAAAGGCTTGTTGAAGGATTCATAGAGCTCAGCAATTTGCGGCACCACGCTCGTCATCATGAAGCCCATCACTAATATGATTACCACCAAAACAATCGCCGGATAGATAAGAGCACCCCTAATCTTCGACGTTATCTCAGCTTCTTTCTCTAATTGAGTTGCTAAACGCTCTAGAGTCAACTCCAAATTACCACTTGCTTCTCCAGCCTGAACCATAGATATATAGATCGTATTGAAGTTCTCTGGGTATTCTGACAATGCCTGCGAGAGTTGCGTACCTCCTTCAACCGACTTTGTAAGTTTGAAGATGACCGACTTCATAGTCTTATCATCCACCTGACTCATGGATGAGTTTAAGGCGGAAGCCACTGGCAAGCCAGCTTTAATGAGCGTGGCCAGCTGGCGCGTGAAAACTACCTTGTGCTTAGTCTTTACTTTAGCGTGAGCGTTACTCGTTGAAAAAGCTGAAGCTTTCTTTGGCTTCATCTCCAGCGGATAGAGATCTTGCTTTAAGAGCAGCTTACCGGCAGCCATTTCGTTATCGGCCTGAATCGACCCAACGATGATGCGTCCGGTGGTTTTGTCTTTGGCTTTATATTGAAAATCTAGCATCTAATAATCAACCTAATGTCGCATTAAGCGATCAAGCTCCTCGAGATTTACGGCGTAATTCTTAGCCTCTTCATAGCTAATCTTACCTTCGTGAATATGGTGTGCGAGCGTAGCGTCCATCGATTGCATGCCATATTCGGCACCGGTCTGAATAACCGCATCTAGCTGGTGGGTCTTGCCTTCACGAATGATGTTACGTACAGCCGGTGTAACCACCAAAATTTCCGCAACCGCCATACGACCACCACCAATCATCGGAATAAGCCGTTGGGCTACAATCCCCTGCAACACGCTCGCAAGCTGAATGCGGATTTGCTGCTGCTGATGTGGAGGAAACACGTCTACCATACGGTCGATTGACTGCGCAGCTGAGTTGGTGTGCAATGTCGCAAACACCAAGTGACCAGTTTCTGCCACCGTAATAGCCGTGGAGATGGTTTCGAGGTCACGCATCTCACCAATCAACACAACGTCTGGATCTTCACGCAAACTAGAGCGAAGTGCCGAGGCAAAGCTCTTGGTATCAAAATGAACTTCGCGCTGTACCACAATCGATTTCTTGTGATGGTGCTGATATTCGATTGGGTCTTCAATGGTAATAATGTGCATGGCGCGCTCACGGTTTACCTTATCGAGCATTCCAGCAAGTGTTGTGGACTTACCCGAGCCAGTTGGGCCAGTTACGAGTACGAGGCCACGTGGAAATTCAGTAAGTTTGTTCATAATTGGTGGCAGGCCAAGATCTTCTACGGTGCGAATTTTATTGGGGATAAGACGAAATGCCGCTGCGGGATTTCCTTTTTCATGGAAAGCATTGACACGAAAGCGACCCAAATCACCGTAAGCAAACGAGAAGTCGATTTCCTTATCCTTAAGGTATACTTCTTTTTGCTCATCGTCTAAGAGACTAAAGATGATGTCATCAATGTCTTCAGCGGTCAGTACTTTTTCGCCCTGAATTGGGGCCAGCGCGCCATCCACACGCAACATTGGCGGCAAACCAACCTGTACGTGAATGTCTGAAGCATCACGACGGATTACCTCTTCTAAATAAGGCTCGATTGAGAGCTTGCCGGAGTGCGGCGTTTGTTCTACTTGATGCACCTGGTCGGTTGCGCTCACCTCGGCGGCAGCAGGCGTAGCAACAGGGGTCGGCGCCTGGGCTGGCGGCATTTGCGCAGCCGGCGGTACGCTCGATACCACCCCGCCCACACCATCTACTGGTATGCCGCTAGGTTGAGCTGGAGTTGTTGGGTCAGTCGGCTGCATGATAATTCCTTTACTTATTCGCTAGTGATCAGTCGCTACACGCGCCACTTCTTCTACTGTGGTCACACCTGTAAGCGCCTTTAAATACCCATCTTGCTGCATGGTAAGCATTCCGTCTTTGATGGCCTGAGTCTGAATATCGTTGGTTGTTGCTCGGTTTAAGAGTAACTTTTCCATTGCTGGATTCATTTCAAACACCTCAAAGATACCGATGCGCCCCGAGTAACCTTCCTTGCACTCGTCGCAGCCTACCCCCTTATACAAAGTATAAGCGTTTTGGCTATACAGTGGCAAACCCTGATAGCCATATTCTTGTTCTTTAGCCTGAACTTCGGCCTGATTTTTAGGCAAGAATGGACCGATAATTTTGTTGATTAGCTCCACTGCCGTTCCTGGCGCGGCATAAGCCTGCTTACATTTTTGACACACGCGACGAACCAAGCGCTGACCAATTACCGTATTTACTGTAGAAGCGATCAGGAAGGGCTCGATCTTCATATCAAGCATACGCGGGAGCACACCCGCGGCCGAGTTGGTGTGAAGCGTTGAAAGCACCGTGTGCCCCGTAAGTGCCGCCTGCACTGCAAGGTCGGCTGTTTCTGCATCACGAATCTCTCCCACCAGCACTACATTTGGGTCTTGACGCAAGATAGAGCGCAAACCATTAGCGAATGTCAGCCCGACGGCAGTATTTACCTGGATCTGGTTAATGCCTTCCATTTTATATTCCACCGGGTCTTCGAGCGTCACAATATTAATTGCCACCGACTTAATCGCAGCCACAACTGCATAAAGCGTTGTGGACTTACCGGAGCCAGTTGGCCCAGTTGAAAGAATCATGCCGTGAGGCTTATGAATACCTGAAGTAATAAGTCGCAGACTACGCCCTCTAAACCCGAGTGTGTCCAAAGTTATGTTTTGAGCGTTCTTATCCAAAATACGGATCACCACCTGCTCGCCATAACTAATCGGCGCAATCGCAATACGTAAGTCTACTTCACGACCGGCAAACATATAAACCGCCTGTC
>CAZYFT010000032.1:0-4591 GCA_964646575.1 uncultured Candidatus Saccharibacteria bacterium
GTCTGAACTTTATTTTGCTTTAAGGCTTCGAGCATTTTTTGACCAATGTCATCATGCCCCATATTGCTATAGAGGCTCGACTTAAGCCCCAGGCGCGCAAAGCTCACCGCAGCATTTGGACTGTTTCCAACGCCATGCACAGTAACAGCATATTCAAACGGCACTTTTGAACCGTACGTCATACACAAAAGCGGATGGCGATCCTGCGGGTCTTTATCAATTTCAGCCTCAGCGGGCAGCAGGCGAATAAATGCATCCGAAACAATATCGCCTACCGAAAGTACATCAATTCTATGGGTCATATTCTGGAACTCCTCTTTAGTGAAAAACGCTTATGTCTATCTTCATTATATCTACATCGGTGCTAGATAAGATACCCACCCGAGAACCTAAATATGAAATCACAGAAGTAGCGTTAGCAGCCGCAAAGCTCATAGCTTGCTGCATGGTTTTTCCTTGCATGATGGCAGCAATGAGTCCTGATGCATACGCATAACCCGCACCACTTCGATCAACAACGGCTACTTTTTTATATATCCCAGCGGTATACACATAGCTACCATCAAGCACCGTTGCGCCATTTTGTGAATCAGTTACCACAATTGTATGTAGTCCAGCGCCACGCCCAACCGCCAACATGTCATCAACTTTCTCAGCATCAAACAGTAACTCAGCTTCGCGCCTGTTTACTATCACTACATCAGCGCGCTTTAAAATTGTCAGTAGCCGCTTCGGCTTGGCGAGCTCTAACGGCCCAGGGTTTACGGCTACGCGAACGTCCTGAGATTCGGCCCATTTTACCAATCGGTTGAGTACCGATAGATCTCCCCCAAGTGATGTAATGTAGAGCCACTTAGCTTTAATTTTCGACATATCAAAGTCTTTAGCCCGATATTCATAACCAGCCCCGCGATGCACAAACATCGTGTCTTCGCCGTTCGGTCCTTTTAAGACTAATGACAAGCCTGTTTGATGACTCTTCTCTTTAATTAATAGCGGCGTAATGCGCTCTTTCTCGAGCACGGCTTCGGTTTCCTTTCCTGAACCATCCAGTCCGACCTTGGCCATACAGGCAGTCTTTAAACCAGTACGCGCAAATGTCACGGCCGCATTTGGCGCACCGCCGCCAATATCTGAAGCGATATCCGGCATATCAATCTTTGTGTTCGCCGGTATTACAATTACAGGCTCTCCATTAGAGTCAAAAGCTGCAAAATCTTTAGAAATTAAATACACATCGCGTGTGGCAGTACCCACCACAACTACATCAAATTTTTTCATTTTTGACTCTTTCGCTTGAACGCCCGCTGAGCCACACGCATGATGTGCTTGGCGGTTAATCCATAGTGCTCCCAAAGTTCTGTTACTGTGCCCGACTGTCCAAAAGTATCTTGCACCCCCACTCGTTCGAGCGGCAACGGGTTTTCTTGACCGAGCAATTCGGCGACAGCTCCACCTAAACCACCCGTCATCTGGGCCTCTTCAATCGTAACAACCGCACCGGTTTTTTTGGCTGCCTGCAAAATTGTTTCGCTGTCCAAGGGCTTGATAGTTGGGCAATTAATAACCGTGCTCTGTATGCCTTCTTTGGCGAGCAACTCTGCGGTTTTCAGTACCTCATAGGCTAGCGGCCCAGCTACAATCAGCGCAATGTCTTCCCCTTCACGCCAAACTTGGGCCTTACCAAGCTGGAATGGTGAATCTGGCGTGGTGATAATCGGAGATTTTTCACGAGCAAGCCGGAGATAAGCAGGTTTACGCAATCGGGCCAATGCCAGTGTAGCCTTACGAGCCTCGTGGACATCTACAGGTACAACGACCATCATATTCGGCAATGCTCGCATCATAGCAATGTCTTCGAGCATTTGATGAGTGCCGCCATCAGGTCCAACCGAAAGACCAGCGTGCGAACCAACTACAACCACCGGCTGCTCGTTCATGCAAATTGCGACACGGATCTGATCATAGTTTCTACCAGGTGAGAAAGCCGCATAAGAACTTACGAAAGGCGTTTTCCCAACTGCTGCTAAGCCCGCTCCAACAGCTGCCATATTCTGCTCAGTAATTCCTACCTCTACAAAGCGCTCCGGATATTTTTTCATGAAGGGCTCCATTTGGGTTGACTCAGTGAGGTCCGCGCAGAGCGCAACTACGCGCTCATCTTGATCGGCTGCAAATACTAAGCCTTCACCAAAACCTTTACGGTTTGGCGCATGCTCAATCGTATCGGTAAACAGCTGACGAGACAGGTGTGCAGAATATTTACTCATGCTCGCTCCGTATCTGACCCCGCAACGTTCGTAGCTCCTTCAGGGCAACTTTCGCTTGCTCGTCTTTGGGCGGATCACCCGCCACATCTTTTAGGCCCGGTGGCATACCATGCCAAACTGGTTCATTCTCCATATAATCAACCCCTTTACCCGGAATGGTGTGCGCAATAATTACCGTTGGGCGCTCAAATATTGCTTGCGCGTGCTCGCATGCACCGACAACCTGCTCAATGTTGTGCCCATCGACCTCAATCACATGCCATCCAAATGCTTGCCACTTCATTGCCAGCGGCTCAAGCGGCATAACTTGCTCGGTAAAGCCATCAATCTGAATGTTATTGCGATCAACAATCACTGTCAGATTATTCAGCTTTTTCGCCGAGGCGAAAAGAATAGCCTCCCATATAATTCCCTCATTCAGCTCGCCGTCTCCCGTCAAGCAATATACTCGCTGCTTCGTGCCATCAATTTTAAAACCAAGTGCCATGCCGGCAGCCTGCGGCAAACCAATACCGAGTGGGCCTGATGTGTTCTCTATGCCCGGCAGTCTCGTTCGTTCGGGGTGTCCCTGCAAGCGGGTGCCGAATTTTCGCAGTGTCTTTAATTCAGATTTTGGCAAATAGCCCACTTCCGCCATCGTGGCGTAGAGTACTGGTGCAATATGACCATTAGAAAGAACTACGCGATCACGCTCTGGCCAATCTGGATTTTTTGGATCGTACTTTACGACTTCATAAAATAGTGCAGTAAACACATCTGCCATCCCTAACGGCCCCGCCGAATGCCCTGAGCCTGCTTCAACCAGCATCTCAATAATTTCTTGACGAATGGTATTTGCCTTCAGCTCTAGAGACTTTACTGAATTGCGCATTAGATTAATGCCTCAATTATTTCATGATAGCGAGTAAGAATGCTTTCCGCACCAAATAAATAGCTATTAGTATTCACTACATCAAAGTTGGCTGCAGATATTTTTTTAAGCGTATCTGCCGCCACACCACCATCTAGGCCAATTTCGCCACCAAAACCTAATTCGCGAAGTTCGGCGACCCTGGCAAGAACACTAGCCTGTAATTTCTGCCCAGCAAACCCGGCTGGATACGCCATGATTAGTACATGTTTTACGCTCGCCAATAACTCGCCCAAATCCCCCAATTCTGTCTCGGGGTTGATCGCTATACCCGAACGAATCCCGTTGGCATTAATTTTTTCAATGGCTTCAGCTACATGCTCGGCACCTTCGTACTGCACAATTACCGTGTATGGGCGCAGCTTCACACTGGGCATAACATACTCTTTTGGTCGCTTCACCATAAGATGAATATCAACCTTTAGGCCGGCCGGTGGTTCAAGTTCTTGTGGCTGGACGGTTTTATTTTCGATGAGCTCTCCATCAATGATATCCAGCTGTACTCGATCGGTAAGCTGACGCACTGTTTGCAGCTTGCGCCTACACTCGGCAGCACTTGACTCCAATATTGCTGGTACAACTTTCGTCATGCAGCACTATCTTCTAAATCACTAATCTGTTCAATACGCCGGGCGTGTCGCTCTTCTCCAGAAAATGGTGTAGTCAGCCAGGTGCGCGTAATCGCCAGCATTTCATCGGTAGTTATATGATCCGCCGGCAACGAAAGTACGTTCGAGTCATTATCTTCACGAGTCTCACGAGCAACCGATTGATTCCAAGCCAATGCCGCTCGCACGCCATCAATCTTATTCGCAGCAATTGCCATGCCTTCGCCAGATCGACATACCAAAACACCCATCGCGTTTTTTTCGGCCACCGCCGCCCGAGCTACCTCTTCAGCGTAGGGCGTAAAATCATCATCTGGATTCAGATTTTGGGGACCCATATCTACCACATCAAACTCTGCCTGAAGCTGCGCTTTAAGCTGCTCTTTGGCATCATAGCCGCCATGATCGGCTGCGAGAAAAACTTTAGCTGGACGATATCCCCCCTCCATGATGTTAGCCTCCTACTTTAGCTTCTTTCCAACTAGCGCTACCAGCTCAACCAGACGATTTGAGTAACCCCACTCGTTGTCATACCAGGCTACTACCTTGAGCATATTCCCACCGACAACATTTGTAAGCTTACTATCGACAATCGAGCTATGAGGATTGCCGATAAAGTCTGACGAAACCAACTCTTCCTCGGTATAGGCCAGCACATGTCTAAAGCGCGGGCTGGCGGCCGCTTTCTTGAGCGCAGCATTCACTTCTTCAACCGTAACATCGCGCTTTACCAAAAAAGTGAAGTCTGCAAGCGAAACGACTGGAGTTGGCACGCGCACAGAAAGCCCCTGGAACACACCCTC
>CAZYFT010000033.1:0-4314 GCA_964646575.1 uncultured Candidatus Saccharibacteria bacterium
GCAATTAGTAATTAATAGGTATACACATGCCACAAGCAAAAAAATCCACACCAAAAAAGAGTAATGTTGCTCGATCAAACAAGGCAAATTCTAAATACGCGTTTAAACCATGGCACGCCATCGCCGGCCTGGCACTGTTTATTGCTGGCGGCTTTGTTGTTGCTTATTCACAAGCATCATCCGACGTAGCGGTAACAAAAGCCCAACTGCCACTCGTTCAATACGAAGAAGGGTCATCTGGCACCATCGTAGAAAAAGAGGGCCCAAATTCGAAACTTGTGCAAGGTCCCAAAACCATTCAACTTACGCAAACTGGCGAACTTTTTTGCTTTGGCGAGAATCAGGATCAAGGCGCAACGAGAAAACTCACAAAGCCTGAGGTGACTCAAGTGCTGAACGATATTAGTAGCTCCGGGTTAGTTCAGTTACCTACACCACCTGAAGATCAGGTCCAGGTAGACACAAAACTTATTCGCTACATCGACCCTAAAACCGGAGCAATCGTTGGCATCAACCTCAGCAATGTGACAAGCGACAATACTAGCTATAAAAAAGCCGTTAGTGCCCTGCAAGCAGCCTGCGCAAAAAATGCCCAACCAACCAAGCGCCAAAATGCTCCTGAAATTAGAGTAAAAACTAGCACCCCAACGACCATGCATTTCCCAGCAATCCAACGGGCAATTGTTGGCACTGCTCAAGCCGGAGCGACACCAGATCCCAAAGTTGCTTGGTTAAACCGCTACAATGAAGTGATGCGCTGGAACATTCAAAATGCCCGTAGAGAAAATGGCCTACCATTCTATATCGAAGAGCCATGTCTCGGAGTGAGTGCTTCAAAATGGTCGAGCACTATGGCTACTAACTACAATAACAATACTGCCGCTAAGGAGGCACAGTCTCTGCCTGTCATTTATCACAGCAAAATAGAGCAAGCTATTCCGGCGGACTGTGGTTCTAACTGGATAACAATCGGAGAAAATGTGGGTACAGCTGGCGCGATGCAGGGAGGAAGTGCTGACGTAATGGCTAAGCAGCTTTTTGATTCATACATGGCGTCGCCCGGCCATCGAGCCAATATTCTCAATGCAAGATTTAACCGCTTTAATACCGCAACTATAATCTCAGCAAATGGGTATCGAGTCTTTAATACTCAGCATTTTATGCTCCGTTAAATAACGAGCATAGAATCACCGTACGATAAAAATCTATAATCACCTTGTAGTGCATGGCTGTAGGCGGTTTTTAGAAAATCTTCACCCGCAAACGCTGCTGCGAGTTGAATTACCGTAGATTCTGGCGCGTGGAAGTTTGTCAGCAGTACATCAACCACATGGAATTCGCACCCGGGATAAATAAAAATATCAGCCTCTCCATTCACTTCTTGAGTCGAGCTTCTAAGGATATCTCCAGCAGCATATTCAAGCGCACGAGTTACGGTTGTGCCAAGTGCAACCACACGACCACCCTGCACTTTTGCACTACGAATTTTCTCTAAAGTTTCAGCAGGAATCTCGAAATATTCCTCGTGCATTTTGTGATCATCGACTTTTTCAGATCGTATTGGCAAAAACGTTCCACGACCAACGTGCAGCGTGAGATACACGACTTCAACACCCTTCTCTTTTATCACCCGCAACAATTCATCGGTCATGTTGAGTGATGCCGTTGGAGCCGCTACAGAGCCTGCCTCATTCGCAAACACCGTCTGATATCGTCGTGCATCAGCATCACTCGCTTCTCGTCGAATATACGGCGGCAGTGGCGTCGCGCCATATCGATCAGCAATCATGGCAATACTTCGATCAGCTTCTATGATTGCCTGACCACCATCTAGTACATCAAGTACTCGAAGTTTTTCATCACCCACGAAGAGCTCATCGCCGACTCGCAATTTACCACGATACACAACTTGAGTCTGAGTTTCGGGTAATTGCTTTTCATGTTTTTCGGTAAGCATCAACTCTCTCTCGCGACCATCCGCGAATTGCGCAATAAGCCGCGCTGGCATAACCTTGGTGTCATTCAGCACCAGCACATCCCCAGGCTTGAGGTAGTCGATAACGTCTGCGTAATGTCTGTCCTCTAACTCTTGAGTGTCACGATGTAGTACGAGCAGACGTGAAGTCCCGCGCGTCTTTGGCGGCTCTTGCGCAATTTTTTCTGGTGGCAGTACGTAAAACTCGGCAGCCACTTACAAGTCCGTTAGGTCTGGTCGATTTTCTAAGGTTTTTTTAATGGCATCCTGCCGACGCCATTCATGAATTTTTGCGTGATTACCACCCAAAAGCTCCTCGGGTACTTTCATCCCGCGAAACTCCTGTGGACGCGTGTAGTGGGCATGCTCTAATAGACCTTGTGAAAAACTTTCCTCCTCGTGCGAGCGCTGATCACCCAGTACGCCTGGCAATAATCGCACGATACTGTCGGCTACTGCCATTGCAGGTATTTCTCCTCCCGTAAGTACAAAATCACCCATCGAAATCTCTTCGTCTACCATAGAGAGAATCCGCTCATCAAAGCCCTCATAGTGGCCGCAAAGAATTATTAAACCTGCCTCACTTGCAAGTCGCTTGGCATCAAGCTGGCGAAATTGCTTACCGCGTGGGGTCATCATTACTACTTTTGCGTTGGGGTTAGTCTCTTTACTAAATTCTACCGCCGCAAACATCGGCTCTGGCTTTAAAAGCATACCGGCTCCTCCTCCATACGGGGTATCGTCAACTTGCTGACGCGGGCCAATGCCAAATTCACGCAAGTTAATTGCGCGAAACTCCACCGCACCGACCTCTTGAGCCTTATGCAACATAGAGTGGTTAAGGACTTGGTTAAATATTTCTGGGAATAGTGTAATGATGTCGATTTTCATAGATATACGTAGTGTTGTCATTCATTGACAAATCTGTAAAATTTTAGCATAATACAGCAGTTCTGTCCATGCTGAAAGGCACCTCATGATCGATTGCACCTCACCAGACATTCGAGCGGCGTACGCGCTCCAACTCACCGCGCTTGATAACTTCTTCGCGCAAGAGTGCTACCGAACCACCGTTGGATTCTTTCCAACTAGGCGAATGTGGATCTGCCCAAGTTGTGGTTCATCCATTGACGACATCGGAATTCCCAAGCCTGTTGAGATCAATCACAAACTTGGATGCGCCTGGATGCAGGCATTCTTCGAATGGCCAAAAGACCTGGTTGATTTCTACATAGCTGCCTGGATGCAGCGTCACCCAATGTCTAAACGCCTCATCCGAGCTGCCTGCCCAGTGCCGCAAACACCTAACCCTAGCGAAAGTTAGGGTTTTTTATATGTCCATGTCGAGGTCATCAAGACCTTCGCGAGCCTTTTTCTTAATCGCCTCAACGTCATCTTCTTCAACTGGCGCGTCACCCGCATAAACTGCTTCTTGTTGCTCTGACACATCTTCTGCAGCTTCTTCGCTTGCAGATTCACTTCGCTCTACCGCTTGAGCGCGATCCGAGCCTTCTGGATCTACAATTTTAAGATTATATCGTGCATCATCTTTAGCACCCAGCACTCGCAGGAGCGTGCGAATTGCCTTGGCAGTTCCACCCGCCTTACCGATAATCTTCCCCATATCTTCAGGATTCACCGAAAGCGTTAAGAGCACACCCCGATCATCAATGGTACGCTCTAGTTGTACGTCATCAGGATGATCAACAATGTTCTTTACTACGTACTCAATAAAATCCTTATCATGTTCAGCCATATCTGCTCCTCACCCGCGGGGTATTATCGTTTCCGCTTACGTTGTATTGTACGAGAAAGTTCTTAGGAAAACAAAAATCCCGCAACTTGAGCGGGATTTTGCGAAACTTTTTAAATAGCTATGCGGCGTCTTCTTTGGTAGCCTCTTCAGCTGCATCAGCGGCAGCCTCTTGGGCTGGAGCGTCATTCTGCACTTCTGCCGGAGCTTCGGTAGCGGCTTCAGCTGCAACTTCTGCAGTTGCAGCTTCTTCTTCGGCAACTTCAGGCTCTTTTTTTGGGGCGCGCTGCTTTTCGGCAACCTTAGCCCACTTTGGCAATTCCATACCTTCGCGAACCATCAGGCGCAATACAGTGTTTGACGGCTGCGCACCCTGACTTACGCGAGTTGCAATGCGCTCTTTATCTAGAACCAACTCTTTGGTGTGTGGGTTATAGTGACCAAGAACCTCTACAAATTTACCGGTTGCTGCGCGAGTCTTTTCAGCGGCAACAACTCGATACGAAGCAGATTTTTTGCGGCCCGTACGAGCCAAACGAATTACTAGCATACAATCCTTACTTGATTACAATTACAGTTTCTGACC
>CAZYFT010000034.1:0-4299 GCA_964646575.1 uncultured Candidatus Saccharibacteria bacterium
GCTAGTTCATCGGTACGCCAGCATTTATAACTAGCATTCCAGGGTTGGCTGCCGCGACGCGCAAAGGTGTTATAAAAAGCTTGATCCTGAACTTCCGGTGGTGCTTGGGTTGGGTTTGGGTATTGGGCGGCAAGTTCTGGGCCAACGGCACCCTTCCAGGTGCGAACATCGAATTGGTAGGCGCCAAAGTTACCAGATCCATTGGAGGCTGTATAGCGACCCTGACTGTTTGGCCCTGAGCCAGATTCGCAGCCAGCAATACGGGCGCGCCAGAATTCAGCATTTGTATTAACAACCGGCGTTGAGCTGGCGAGCGAGGCGTAAATAAGGATGCTGCCCGCAGTGGCAAACAGCCCCAGCACCATAAATAAAATTGGCTGCTTGAAACGTTGCACTTGACCGAGCGAGTGCTTATTACGGGCCGTCTTGCTAGTATTTGTCTTCGCCATATTACTTATGCTTATATGTATCAGCTTAGCTTAAGATACGACTATCTGTCAAAAATGCTTGTGTTATTTTGCACGTCACAACGAAAATTGTTATGCTACATAGTGATATGACCAATTTCTATGAAAGACTTCGTAGTTCTACTACTGGTGAAGTCAGTATAAACAAAACTACTCGAGATTTTTTCTCAACCGATGGCAGTGTCTTTCGTGTGATGCCGCAGATCGTTACCTATCCACAAAATGAAGCCGATGTCTGCGAAACAGTTGTGCTTGTAGCTCAAGAAGCCGCGAAGGGCAATCTTATTCCCATTACGACTCGAGGAAAGGGAACCGATCAGGGTGGAGCCGCGCTCGGGGACGGCCTTATGATGGTGATGCCGGCACATATGAATCATTTTATTGGCATGACGAAAGAGACCATTACTATCCAGCCGGGCATGATTTATAAGGATTTACAGCATCTACTGCATAGCCATGGTCGCTTTATGCCGCCATACCCAGCGAGTATTGATTTTGCCACGATTGGTGGAGCGGTTGCGAACAACTCGGCTGGAGAGAAGACAGTTAAATATGGATCCACTCGTGATTATGTAGAGAGCTTGCGCGTAGTGTTAGCCAATGGGCTGGTTATTGAAACGCGACGACTCAGCGCCAAAGAATTGCGCCAAAAGCAGCGACAGACTGATTTCGAGGGCCACATTTATCGTAATATTGATTATTTAATTGAAGAAAACTGGGATCAGCTTGCGGAGGCATATCCTCGGGTGAGCAAGAACTCAGCTGGGTATGATTTGTGGCATGTGAAGGGTCCAGATGGCAGCTTTGATTTGGGTCAGCTTATTATTGGCAGCCAGGGTACGCTTGGTGTAGTTACCGAAATTACATTACGTCATGTGCCGTATAATCCGCAGACTCATCTGATAGTTGGGTATTTTGAGGATATGGAGCATGCAGCTCGAGCAGTTGAGTTAATTATGCCACTTAAGCCATCGGCCCTTGAAGTTGTTGATAAGCACTTGCTTGAATTCTTGCATGAGCATGATCCGCAGCAAATTCGTGGGATTTTGCCCGATAAAATGCCAGGTATTGTGTTGCTGGTCCAGTTTGATGATCCAAAAACTCGTCTCCAGGCCTCCAAGGCCAAAAAAGTTCAGAAGGTTTTTAACGAGCTTGCTTTCGACTCTCGTGTTGCTACCGACCCGAACGAGCAGATCAAGCTATGGAAAATTCGCCGAGGTGCTGCCGCAATTATTTGGAAATTTAGAGGTGTCAAGAAAGCTCTGCCAATTATTGAAGATGGCGTGGTACCTTTGGAGCAAATGCCAAAGTTTATTGAGCAAGTGTATAAGATGTTCGAAAAATATAAGCTTGATATCGCGGTTTGGGGGCATGCTGGTAATGCAAACTTCCATATGCAGCCATTTATGAACCTTAGCTCCCAAGTTGATCGCAAGAAGATGTTTGAGCTGATGAATGAATTTTATCGCATGGTGATTGAAATGGGTGGCTCTACGTGTGGTGAGCACAACGATGGCCGTTTGCGCGCCCCATACCTCAAGCGTCTCTACGGTGAGCATCTCTACGGTGTGTTTGAGGATGTCAAAAAAGTGTTTGATCCGCTTGGTATCTTCAATCCAGGAGTTAAAATCGGTGTTAGTCTGAAGGATTTACCAAAGCAGTTACGCAAAGAGTATTCTATGAAGCACTTGGCTGATCATTTACCAAATAATTACGATAACTAGGAGAGCGAACATGGCACGCACTATTAAACGCAAAGATGACTGGGGACGACTAGTTGGACTGGTTATTTTCCTATGGTTTCTTATCTTAACTTATCTTGGTAATCTTTTTGGTCAGTTAGGTTTGGGCCTACTCTTGTTTGTAGGGGGTATATGGACATTAGCGCGTAGTAAAGACGTGTGGGAGACGTATCGAGCAGATTGGAAGAAGTTGCCAAAGTCGAAGAAAACTCAGTGGAACGAGCCAAAAGAGCTATACTACTATATTAATATGCTGGTGCTTATTCCGCTCTCAATCGCGTTGGGCCTAGCCCTCATTATCCTCTCTTATACGGCGATTATTTAGGGGCTGACAAGCCAGTCATAATCTGGTAGAATAATCTCTGCTGTTTATAAAAATTGAATATGCGGACGTGGTGGAATTGGTAGACACGCTAGCTCGAACTGGCTTTAGCGCAGTTCCACTTCAAAACGGCTCTAGCTCCTCAAGCTATTGGCCGAGGCACCTTATCTAGAATTTGATACAATATGCGGACGTGGTGGAATTGGTAGACACGCTAGCTTGAGGGGCTAGTGCCTATTTTTCAGGCGTGGAAGTTCGAGTCTTCTCGTCCGCACCAAAACAAGAACCCCGAAAAGGGGTTCTTGTTTTGGAATGTAGGCGGAAAGAGTTGAATGCTCCCTGGAAGTGCGACGTACGAGGAGCGCAGCAATCTATGAGCTTGCTCAATAGTTATGCGAGCACCGCAGGGAGAAGAGCGAAGCTCGCTGTTTTCTCGTCCGCACCAAACTAAAAACACCCTGTTGGGTGTTTTTAGTTTGGAATGATACACGAATTACTTACGAAGCTGTCTGTATAAGTAGGTGTAGCCGGCTACGGTGACCGGAAGCGTGATAACTACTCCAACTACAAAAAAGAGAATGCCCGCAATATTGAGCAGAATCATCACGAGCCAGTAGCTCAAAAGGTCCCATTCATATCCTTCTACCAGCTTGGCCGACTCTTCGAATGATTTGCCGATGCTGAGCTTTTTATCGACCAGGAGATATGTAGCAAACTGATACTTAAGACCCCAGTATACACCAGGGATGATGAACAAAATGAGACCGCCAATTACGAGAAAGAGATAGATGAGGGCGGCAGCTAGGTAGCGACCAAATAAGTTGAGGCGGAATAGGTCGGCTAGGCTGGTGTCTTTTTTGTCGATGTGTTGCAGGGTGGTGCGAACCATACCAAGGGTGACAAGGGCAATGAGCGTGATGAAAATACCGCGGATAACGGGTGTGTACACGCTGTTGTCAAAAAAAGCTGCAAAAACCGATGGGATAAGGTTAAAGAGCAAGATGAGTAGAGCGAGTGTTAGGTAAAAACCCACATACTTACTGGTGGCTTTCCAGCCATACGCGAGGGCATCGGTAATTGAGAGATGTATCTGCTTACGTGGCATGGTGTGTCCTAAAAAACTTATGCTTAGTCTAGAACAATGCGCATAAAAAGGCAATCTGACCAGATTGGGGGTCTTGAACTGTAGTAGTTTTTCTGTTATGCTATTCAGTCCTAGTACCTTCACCATGACCCCTCAAAAAGGAGTTTCTTCACGATATGCAGGCTACAAGAGCCAGTGTGAATAAGGCCGTCCGCAGTTGTCGGCGGGCCATCCAGCACCTTCGCCTCACTCCATCACCGCGAGAGGCGGCTTTGCTTGAGCGTTGTCGTCGATCCGCGCTCGTTGCCGATCATCACAGTGACCGCTACGAACGGGTCGCCGAAGAGCGTGATGAGCTGCGGCGACAGGTTTCGGATCTTCAGGCTGAAGTGACTCGCCTCACCGACGAGAACACCGCCTTGCGCCGCCCAACCCTCGAGGTTTCCGGCGTCGCTCGACACGCCTCCTGACCACCGGTCAACAAAAAGCCCCCAGAGTAATCTGGGGGCTAATCTTTTACTAACTGGTGGGCGAGGAGGGACTCGAACCCTCAAGCCTTGCGGCAACGGATTTTAAGTCCGTCGTGTATACCAGTTCCACCACTCGCCCGAGCACTAGGGAACGGATATATGATACACTATTCTCGAAGAAAAGGAGAGTGATATGCCACCAAAAGGACCAGAA
>CAZYFT010000035.1:0-4058 GCA_964646575.1 uncultured Candidatus Saccharibacteria bacterium
CTTTCTCAAGTTTGGCTATGAAATCTGCAGCATTCGCAAGTTTGGCGGCTTCTTCCAATTCTTCCTGTGTATAGCGACGATTGAGTCCGTAGGCGATATTGCCTTCGATGGTTCCTGAAAATAGTGAGGGGTCCTGGAATACGATACCTATCCCCTTACGCAAGCTGGCTTGGGTTACATCGGTAATTGGCGTGCCATCAATGGTGATGGTGCCGGCATTGGCTTCGTAAAAGCGCACAATGAGATTTGCAAGGGTGGACTTGCCTTCTCCAGATTCACCTACAAGTGCAATCTTGCTGTGGGCCGGGATAGTAAAGCTTACATCGTTGAGGACTTGGCTGCCGTTTTCGTAGCCAAACGAAACGTGCTCAAAACGCACCTCACCACCGTCAATTTTGAGTGTCTTTGCGTCCGGTGCATCAAGAATAGTTGGTTTTTTCTCCATCACCTTAAAGTAGTCCTTGCTATCGGCCTGTGCCCGCTGAATCCCTTCAATAATGAAGCTGGAACCAAATAGTGGGAATTGAGCTTGGTTTGCGAGCGTAATCAGTAATACGGCAGTTCCCACCGAGTACTGACCATCAAGTGCCTGCCAGACTATTACTGCAAAAATTGCAAAAAAGACTACACCCAACACCAAGCGACGCACGAGGTCGTAGGTGTGCCATTCTCGAGATTGTTCGCGCGAGACAGATTCGATTTTATGTCGACGACGACGAAAATCAGCCAATTCGCCAACTTCTCGGACAAACGACTTCACCACCCGTACTTGGCCGATAGACTCTACAAAACGACCGTTGGCTATATCCAGAGTCTTATTGATGTCCCCTTGCTTTTTCTGCCAAGCGGCACTCGAAAGATGCGTAATCCAAATGTAAGCTGGAAAAATCACTACCAGCAGTAAGGCGACCGGCCATGAGTAGATGGCGATCGCCACCAGTGTGACGATAGTAGTAAGGAAGAACTGTACAAAGTTATTTGCCAATGCATTCATAAGTTGCGACAAGCTCGAAATCGAGCGCTCTAAACGCGATGTAATCTTACCTGTTTGTTCGGAGTCATAATATTCGATCGGCAAATTCATCAGATGCTCGTAGTATTTGGTCGAGAGATGCGTGTTGAGTTTTTGCGACATCATATCTCCCAAGTAGCCATTCACATTCGAAAGAAATGCCACGACCAGTGAAGCGACAAGCATTAGAGCGAGTGCCGGCAATGCTTGCGTGAATGAAACATCATTGCCCTGAGAGTAAGATGTTATGAGGTCCACCAAGCTCTTGGTAAGAAATGGAATTACCAGATTAAGTAATGCCAAAATTACTACCAGTACGGCGATACCTGCGTAATACCATTTAAGTTTTGATGAAAATTTGAGGATTTTAATAAGTTCGTTCATAGATTTTAATTGTACGGCTAATTTTCGTGTTTGCCTAGCGTCAAGACTGTATTTAATGAGATAATGCGAGTATGAAACACATGCGCGCCTTTTTTATGAATCAGCCAGAACAGGATTATAAGCGCACGGACGTACTGCTGCATCAGGGTGAAGCTGGAGAGGATGTGCTCTTTATTACTGATGGTTTTGTGAAGACCTACACTATTGCCGACGATGGCGATGAAAAACTTATTACGATTCTCGGCCCGGGCGATGTGATGAATTTGGAAGCTGCGTTGTTTAACGAAGTTACCCACCGCTATTACTACGAGGCGATGACCGACGGCAAGGTGCGTATTCTCGAGGCAAAATCGCTCGAGAAGAAGCTCGAAAAAGACTCTGCAGCTCTTTTTGGCCTGGTGCGCTATCTCATGACGCGTAATGATGAGCTCGCTCAAACACTCGACAATATTTTGCAGGCAAAGGCCGATGTGAAGCTCATCAATATGCTTGCCCTTTTAGTGCAGCGTTTTGGGCAGGAGCTATCTGAGGGTACCGTGACGCTCCCCTTCACGCTCTCACACGCCCAGCTGGCCAGTATGGTGGGGACAACGCGCGAAACGATGACAGTGCAGGTACGTCAGCTGACTAAGCGCGGAGTGCTTAAGCCCGCAAAATCTGGGCTATTCCGCAATCATAAATCAGGGTTTGAAATTAATCTCGCCAAGCTCCGCGAGATGACCGACGTCGATTAGAATATTGACATTATTAGTATAATGTAGCAAAATGTTGTTCAACTCGACCCATGGAGTAAAAGATGACTCAGATTGAGAGTACCTTGATCAGCAGCCACGCAGCTCGAACGCAGTTGGAAGAGAAATACCCCAAAGAGCAGTATCCGCACTTCGATGCACATCTAGCGACTTTCGGCAGCACCGGCTGGCGCAACTGGTTCCATCGGCGTGTGCCAGAGACCGAGCTGGCTCGGCATGATACTACTCAGCTCTGCAGTACTTGTTACCTGATGGCAGAGCTATGCACCTTGCACGGAGTCCCGTTGCTACGGCGCAAAATGCTTGAACACATTCAACGCACCCTGTCCCCTGAAGGGATGGGCGAATCTCGACTCGATGGCCTGCGTGCGTGGAAGCAGACGCAAGAGGCACTCGCTACAGAGTTGGCCGACGCTGTTTTTCTCGACACAACTGACGTGCTCTCCCTCAGGGTTGAGGACGGCAGCCTGCTGTGTCAGGTTGCTGCGAAAGCCTGCATTCAGAGCTGGACTGATCGTGGCTACTCATCGAGCATGGTGGACCGCAACATCAATCGCATCCATGATACATTCGGTTGGCACTGCCCGTTCTCTCATCCAAGCTCTGACTAGAGCTTATGGCCACTCGCCTCGAGTGGTCTTTTTTATTGTGGTAAATCAAAGAGTAAAAACTCGGCAGTTTTGTGGGCGGATAGCGTAAGTTCCGTCTCTTCAGTAATGGCTGCTCCGTCACCCGCCAGTAGCTCGGAGCCATTAACACTCGCCATTCCACTAATCACTTGCACCCACTGACAACGATCACGCTCGGATTTATGAATAAGTTCTTTTCTGGCCTCTAATACGGAAGCATACAGCGCGACAGATTGGTGCACATGCATGCTGCCCGCCTCCCCAGTTGGCGTTGCAATCGCACATAGTCTGTTCAGCTTACTTTTGCGCTCGAATTTTTTCTGTACATAGCCAGGTTTTCGGTTTGGTACGTCAGCTTCTAGCCAAATTTGCAGCAAATGTACCGGCTCGGTTTTTGAGGCGTTGTATTCGCTGTGCATCACACCGCTCCCGGCCGTCATGTACTGCACTTCCCCGGCTTTAATCGCGGCTTCGTTACCCATGCTGTCTTTGTGTGCTAACTCGCCCTTAGTGATATACGTAATAATCTCCATATCTCGATGTCCATGTGTCGGAAAACCACCACCACCGGCGATATGGTCTTCGTTAATCACTCGCAATGCGGAAAAACCCATATGGCGCGGGTCATAGTAGCCGGCAAACGAAAATGTGTGGGCGGTTTTGAGCCAGCCATGGTCAAACTGGCCTCGTTCGGATGCTGTGCGAATACGTATCATATCTGTATCCTAGCAGGTTTTTGAGCTATAATGTGAGCTCAATGAAAAAAGTCATACTTTACTATAAATTTGTTCCGGTTCAAGACCCAACGATGGCTATGCGTTGGCAGCGCGAGCTGTGTCGTCGCCTTAATCTTAAGGGGCGAATTATCGTGAGCCAACATGGAATCAATGGAACCCTAGGTGGTGACTTAGAAGATCTCAAAGAATATAAGCGCGAGATGAACCGCTCGGCGATTTTTCGCGGCATTACGTATAAATGGAGCGAAGGTAGCGGCAATGAGTTCCCTCGCCTCAGTGTGAAGGTTAAGCCAGAGCTGGTGGCTTTTGGAGTGCCTGAAGAAGTTCAGGTAAATGAAAGTGGCGTAGTTGGTGGCGGCAAGCACCTTAAGCCGGAGGCGCTTCACAAACTGCTCGAGGAGCGTGGTGAGGATGTGGTATTTTTTGACGGCCGTAACGCCTACGAAGCAGCAGTTGGGCGCTTTAAAGGTGCGGTTGTGCCAAAAACTCGCACCACGCACGATTTTGTAAAAGAAATTGAGTCAAACAAGTATGAAGATCTCAA
>CAZYFT010000036.1:0-3952 GCA_964646575.1 uncultured Candidatus Saccharibacteria bacterium
CAATGCCGTGCATGCACTGCTACGGTTCCCCGTGTAGATGTGAGCCGGCCGACGACGTCAATCCCCTCGGCTACCTCGATGATCCGGGATACGACGACTATTTCTACCCAAATCGGGATTTCTACGACCCCGAGAGTCGTGCCGACGTCGATGGCCACGAGGCAGTCGAAGACGCCATCTGGGCTGGTGAGTTGGCTCTGATGGGCCCGGAGGAACGCGCAGAGGCGCTGCGCCAAGATCGCATCGACATGCTGGGCTTCGACCCCGACGCTATCTAGGCGTCTCCCGAGCCGTACCTAACCAGTACGGCTCTTCTTTTTACTTGCTTTTTTATACTACTTATGTTATAATTATACAGTTCGTACCCCTACATATCGAGGTGACAATGTCCACCGAAATGCACACCCAACCCGCCAGCCTGCTGGGCGCCTACAAGGGCAGTGGTGAGATGCAGCCGTTGGAGCTGCAGAGCCACAGCAAGCGCATCATCTACCCGGCGTGCTACTGGCTGGTGCTGTTCTGCCTGTTCATCGGTGGAGCACTGTTCGTGGACAGCCGCGAAACAGAAGCCACGCACGAGAGCAGAGCCATCAACGAGTGTCTCTACGCGCTCGAGAACGCGAGCTACAACAGCTACACCACCCTCAGCGGCGAGAACTACTCCACGCTCCACAAAGCCTGCCTGGATTCTTCCATGCGGAACTCGTGGACATCAGGAATCCCCGCTCGTACCTTGCAGGGCTTCACTTTCGCTTCCATCTTCACTCTGTTGTTCACGATCCTGCCGTCCTACAGGTTCTACGAGGCCCGGATTCGTTTCAAGGCTTCTCCGGCCATGGCCAACTACTGGCGCGACAACTACACGTTGCGGGCGCGATGCGTGAAGCCGCGTACACAGGAGCAGTTCCAGCGACTCATTGCCGAGGCAACCGCTGCCGATCAGCAGGAGTTGATCTCGTGGGTTGCCGAGAAGCTGAGCACGAGCTACAAGAACCTCCTTGACGAGCACGGCGTGCCCGGAGACCATCCGGTTCGCCAGCTCGACTTGAAGGAGGCTATCACCTCGGCCGGGCTACGTTCCTACAGCTGACCTACGGGTCGGCACCCCCCGCTCTTCGGAGCGGGGGTTCTTTTTTATTGACACATTTTCTTGGCTAGATTACAGTATGCGAGTTCTCTCTCCAGCAGAAAGAAGGCACCTGTGCAAACACAGCTGATCGATCCAGCCAAACCGCTCCTACGCAAGTACGAGGGTGATGGCTCTCAGATTGCCATCGCCGAACAGTATAACAAGGGATATGCAGGCACAATTGTACTGACATCGATATTCCTACCTATCGCCTGGCTCTGCGTCACACTGGGTTTCAGCATACTGGCCGCTCGAGTCCTGAAGCCGCCCTTCATGGCTGCCAGCGATGCAGTAGGAGAAGTTATGATTGCATCCATGTCCCTGTTTCTGATCGTCTACACGCTTGCAGTCGTAAAATCGCTACACCCGTACTTGAAGGCTAGGCGAAAGTTTCTGGCCAGCAAACAAGAAGCCGAGTACTGGCTTGCCAACGCAGAACTGCGGTTTGCGTGCCGCAAGCCACGCAGTACCGATGAGTTCAAGACCCTCATCTATGCCGCCGAAGCGCTCGATGCTCAGAAGTACCAAGAGCATGTGCGAGTTGAGATGCGCAAAGGCTTCGTGCAGCTCCGTCGGGAACGTGGCTTCCAGGTTGATGAGGAGATGCTGGAGAAGCTCGACGTACTGACGACTCAACCCTAGCTCCCCCGCCCCGAATCAATCGGGGCTTTTTTATTGACTCAAAACATGTTTCATTGTACAGTGAGCGAGTTCTACTCACTCCGAGAGGAAAGCACCATGGACAGCGAATTGGTTACCGGCCCCGATGGAGGGCTGGTGGATATCACGATTCCCGCCGAGCAGCCGCCCGACGTCGACCCTCGCATCATCGGCACCTACAACGGCGATGGTGCGATTGTGCCCGTCAACAAAGTATCCGTAAATGATGGGGGCATCTTGGCTCCATTCGCGGCCTGGATTGCCACGATCGTTATCGGCATGATTGTTGTCTTCGTACCACAAACGCTACTGCACGGCAGCGAGGATACAGACTGGTTCCGCCCGAGCCTCATCGTCTTTACCGGAATCGGCTTCTTGGTTGCTCTGTTCACCTGTCGCAAGTACTGGCCCTACATCATGGCGCGACTGCGCTACGGGGCAAACCCCTACGAAGCGACTTACTGGCGAACCAACAAGAAGTTGCGCGAGAACTGTCGCACGCCACACTCCAAGCCGGAGTTCCTGGAGCTCCTCAGGCTGGCGCAGGAGTTGGACCACGGGAAGGCACCGGCATTCGTGGCCGAGCAGACCGCCAATTACTTCTCCCGGCTCGTCGACCAGCGCGGCCTGTGGCGCAAGAAGGCTTCATCCGCCTGGCTGGGTCCGATCGTCCTCCGGGGCATCCTGGACGCCCAGCACCCCGAGAACGACCCGGACGACGAGATGAGTGGCGCCAGCGAGGAGTAACCACCTCGCACCACACCAAAAGGCCTGGGAATTCCCAGGCCTCATTTTTTTATTCAGATTTTTTAGGACTTACTTTTTGGCTTCAGCCTTTTCGTCAAAGCTTACATCTACTGGCTTTTCTACAGCCGCGCGTTCGCTTTCGGAAACTTCAAAGAACTCGTACGGCGTAAAACCAAGCGATTTGGCAAACATGTTAGTTGGAAACACCTTCAGCTTGATGTTGTAATCGCGCACATTGCCGTTATAAAAGCGGCGTGAGGCCTGAATTTTATCTTCGGTATCTACCAGCTCTTGCTGCAGTTGCAGGAAGTTTTGATTGGCCTTAAGGTCTGGATAGCTTTCTGCCACCGCAAACAGGCTCTTGAGAGCACCAGAGAGCATATTATCTGCCTCAGCTTGCTTCGAGAGGTCGCCATCTGGAGCTGCCATGGCCATATTGCGGGCCTTGGTAACACCTTCGAGTACAGACTTTTCGTGCTTGGCGTAGCCTTTTACGGATTCCACGAGGTTTGGAATCAGGTCCAAGCGTCGCTTCATCTGCACAGTGATGTCTGAGAGCGCCTCATCCGAGCGAGTGTGCGCCTTCACCAAGCCGTTGTAGGTAACCCAGAGCCAGATAGCTCCAATCACCACAACCGCTAAAATAATATAAACAATCAGCATAAATAAGTCCTTTCTTTGGTTGCTATTATAGCCGAACAATCAGGAAAAAAGAATGGAGGCACCTACCGGAATTGAACCGGTGTACGCGGTTTTGCAGACCGCTGCGTAACCACTCCGCCAAGGTGCCACGGGCATTTTAGTGCGCGACCATTATACCTCATCAGGTGGGAAACATTGAAATATTGCGAGAAATCAGCTACTATATTCCAGTTATCTCGTACCTCAGAAGCTTCGAACTTTTCTACAAATTTCCGAGCTAGGCGTTTCATGCGAGCACTTTTACTAGATATAAAGGCGAGCAATAGAAAGCTGCTAGGAAATTTGAGAGGAAAAGCACTTGTAGCGGCACATCTCAGCGTAAGCTGAGTGAAGAGCAAAAAGTGCTTTGACGAGGCACCTTAGCTCAGTTGGTAGAGCGACGGCCTGAAGAGCCGTGCGTCGTTGGTTCGATTCCAACAGGTGCCACCATTTCCAGAAGTTCCCTCAAATTTTTTGACTAAGCACTTCATTTGCGAATACCATCTCAATACGAACCATGAGCAATAGAAAGCTGTCGAAAAATTTATAAGGAGAAGTGTTCGGAGCACAGCACGTCGGCGAAGCCGAATGCGACGCGAAGTACACTTGGACGCGCGGGTGTAGCTCAGCTGATAGAGCGCTTCCTTGCCAAGGAAGAGGCCCCGGGTTTGAGTCCCGGTACCCGCACCAAATATTTGAATTATGAGCCGCAAGGCTCTTTTTCTTTGTCTCAAC
>CAZYFT010000037.1:0-3744 GCA_964646575.1 uncultured Candidatus Saccharibacteria bacterium
TAGTAGGTGCAATAACCGTGCTATTTTACAACTTTTGACTCAATTTTTCAATAAAAATAGCCCCCTCAAGAACGAGGAGGCAAAAGCACTAGACATCATTACCGGCATCCGGAACGATTCGAGCCAAGTTAATAACATTGCTCATTCGCACCACTTCGGCTCGCGCCGCTTCTGCGAATGACTGGCCATCGAGAGCATCGGCATACAGCACCGACCGCGAGGCGTTGATAATGAAGCCGTCGCCACGCGAGTTCATGCCATTCTGCGTTGCCAGCTCGAGGCTGCCACCTTGCGCACCAACTCCGGGGATGAGGATGGGTATGCCATCGCCCACAAGTTCGCGAACTCGCGTCAGTTCGTCAGGAACGGTCGCACCCACCACTACGGCACAGTTGTCGTTGTAGTTCCAGTTGTCTCGAACTGAAGCAGCGAAATACTGGTAGAGTGGCACCTTGGGTTGGTCATAACCATTCATATAGGCAGACACAGCTGAGGGGATGTCCAGAGCGACAGCTTCCTGGTAACCCTCAATAGTGACTTGCCTATTCTGCAGCTCGCCAGCCCCCTCATTACTGGTACGAACCAGCACGATGACGCCACGATCTTCACAATCGAGTAATGGCTTCATAGCTACATGCCCCATATACGGGTGCACCGTGATGGCATCCGCATCCAAAAACACAAATGGGTATTGCGCATAACCAAGATTGGAGCTATCGATGTCGCCGACCTTCATGTCGATGATGACAACCACATTCGGGTAGTGTCGGCGGATATAAGCCACAACCTGCTCAAGCATCTCCAGGCCGTACGAGCCATGCTCCAAGAAAAACGCCCAGTTGGGCTTATACGCACACACCACATCGTGTGTGGCATTGACGATCTCTTTGAGATAAGGCACCAGAATCCCGGCAAGTCCTTCGGACTGACCCCGAAGCGTCGGTGCCTGCTTATAGATCTTATCCATATTCGGGTCCAACCCGACACAGACGAACTTGCCCTGGTCCCACTGGGCCTGCAAACGATCATTGAACCGTCCCACGACAGTCCCCTTTCTTTCTAAGGTACTGGGGCTGATTATAAAATTAGTTCGAGATCACAACAAGCTTAACCGCTAACTTGTTCTAAGAGTTCGTCGGGGATATCGAAGTTTGCTGTCACGCTGGAGACATCGTCAAGATCATCAAGAAAACCAATTAATTTCATGATGCTGCGAGCTTTACCTTCATCCTCTACGTGCACGGTTTGATTAGGCACAAGCTCCACATCAGCCGAGTCGACATTCTCTTCACCCAAGGCTTCTTTTACGGCCTCAAGATCTTTTGGCGCCGTATAGACTACTAGTTGATCACCCGAGTCATCGATATCGGCCGCTCCGGCCTCAATCGCCACGAGACTCATTTCGTCTTTATCAGCACTGGCTTTGCACAAAATAATCCCTTTTTTGTCGAACATATAAGAAACAGAACCAGTAGAGCCAAGATTACCGCCATACTTTGAAAATGTGCTTTTTACGTCCGATGCCGTACGATTGCGATTATCAGTGAGAGCCTCGACCATAACTGCCACACCGGCTGGTCCGTAGCCCTCATACACCAACTCTTCCAAGGCAGCACCGCCGGCTGTACCAGCCCCACGCGCAATCGAGCGATCGATATTCGCCGCTGGCATATTTGCCTGTTTAGCTTTTTGTACGGCCAAACGCAAACGAAAATTCATCTCAGGATCCGCGCCCTCGCGTGCAGCGAGTGCAATTTCGTTCCCAAGTTTAGTAAAGATTTTTCCACGCTTAGCATCGGCAGCACCTTTTTTGTGCTTAATACTATGCCATTTACTGTGTCCACTCATATGGTGGATTATACCTGTTGAAGCGGTTTTTTTGAAGCCCGACGAGCACCGAACAGCATAAATACGCCCAAGCCCACAAAACTCACCCACATCGCAAAGCTACTTACCGTAATATTCATACTTGCATTTGGGACGCGCGCTAAAGCCTGAATAGTTTGCAAAATAGACATGAGAAACGTGTTTACACCAAATGCAATGCTTCCGGAAAATGGTAGTGCGAGTGCGCTACACGCAGCCACAAGAAAACTCACGAACATAGCCAATGGTATAAATGGAAGAATCACAACATTTGCCAGTGGCGCCACTAAAGAAAAACTTCCAAACACATGAGCAATGAGCGGTGCCGTCGCGAGATGCGCAGCCAGCGAAACCGCAAATATCTCCCAAAGCAACTGAAACTTGCTAGGATTTTTTGGTATAAACACCGGCGACAAAAACACTACGCCAGCAAGAGCCAAAACGGAGAGCTGCCAAGAAAGATCGCTGTAGAAAAATGCTGGACTCCAAGCGGTCATGGCAAGAATTGTCGCCGCTAAAGCCACTCCAACTGAAAGCTTTTTGTTTTGAGTGCCTACAATCAGTACTAACGTAGTCATAACTGCGGCTCTCAGAACCGAAGATGTTGCTCCCGTCATAAGTACGTAAAAACCAACCAACGCTAATACCGGAACAATTGTCTTTAGCCGCAGACGGCCACACAAAAATGTGAGCACCAGAGCCATAATAATTGTGAGATTAAAACCGGAAACCGCCACAATATGTGTCAATCCAGTTTGCTGCGTCGCCTGCCGCACAGCATCCGGAAGCTGGCTGGAGCCACCAAAAAGCAACCCGCTCGCAAAACTTGCAGCTGTTGGCGAAAGCGACCTCTCGAGCCCCTGCTGCATAGTGCGCTTAATCCGCACAGGCAATGGCGGAATTGCGCTGACAGTAGCTACATCCGCATACCACACTTGTGCATTCGCACGACCTAATGCCCGTCCCAACTTACCCTGCACTCGCACGGTCTGCCCCTCAAAAATACCACTGGAGAGCGTTTTTACTTTGACTAGCCCGGCAATTTTCTGGCCGTCCAGGCGCACATCCTGCATATAGAATTCGTAGAGCTTATCGTCGTTCCAAAATGGCGTTCCCTGCACCACGCCAATCAGTTCGTGCTTTTGGCCAATATAGCTACGGGCATCTGTTTTACTTGGCTCTACAAATGTCATCTGCCCGCGCAGCAAACCAGCACAGAGAAAAATGATACCGAGAGCAATATAGCCCAGCCAACTCTTCACAAAATACAAAGTCGTAGCCAAACTTACTGCCAGCCATATCCACAAAAATTGCGAAAGCCTAGTCGCAAATTGCGTAGCAAGCCCAAGACCTAAAAGCCAAGCTAAAACACAGACCCATATCTGTTTTGTTCGTTTCATATTTGGCTATCGTACTCCTCAAAGAAGTAGCGAGCCAAGCTTGAAGCGGTTTTAGAGTTCGCCGTTAGTAGCCTGCAAAAGACGTGGGATCGCCTCGAGCGGATTCATACCCACATCGACCCCACCAAAAAACTTAAGTACCAACCAAGCCATTAGGAACAGCCAGGCTAAGATTACTAGTATTGCGAGCGGCCAAAACAGCCAGGCCGGAATACGACGGTATGGATGCATATCTCTCTCATTTTAGCATGAGTGGTATGGTTTATTGTTTACAGATTGACTTTTGGGTCATTTTCAGGTTAAATAAATGAGTTATTCGCGTGTATTTATACGTTAGTACAAACCCGAAATTGCGGGCCCATAGCTCAGTTGGTTAGAGCGACAGCCTTTTAAGCTGTGCGTCCTGGGTTCGAATCCCAGTGGGCCCTCCATATAAAGATCCTCGTATCGTGCGGGGGTTTTTATTTACGCGCCAATT
>CAZYFT010000038.1:0-3361 GCA_964646575.1 uncultured Candidatus Saccharibacteria bacterium
TTGGCCAAGAAGCCGTCATAAGCAAAGGCAGCTTTGTGCGTGAACTGGTAGAGTCTGGGCAAGTAGCATCACTCATTTTTTGGGGGCCACCAGGTTGCGGTAAGACCACTTTGGCTCGCATTTTAGCCAGTTCAGGCAACTATCACTTTGTCGAAATTTCTGCCGTCACCGCTTCCAAAGCGGATGTCATGAGGGTGATTGAAGACGCTAAAGCGATGCAGCGGCTTGGCACTCAAACTATTCTGTTTGTCGACGAGATTCACCGCTTTAATAAAGCTCAACAAGACGCATTTCTCCCCCACATCGAAAATGGCACAATCATTTTTATTGGTGCCACCACCGAAAACCCGAGCTTTGAGGTGATTGCGCCTCTGCTCTCCCGCAGCCGAGTCGTCGTTCTCGAAGCCATTCCAAAACCGGAGCTCACAAAACTCCTCAAGCGTGCACTCAAAAACTATCCTTCAGTCAAAGCCGACAAGGCCGCGCTCGATTTACTTGCCGAACTCTCCGTTGGCGATGCGCGTGCGGCCTTGGGCGGGCTCGAAGCCACCATACAAATTTCCCCCACGCATATCACAATCGAAGCTGTAAAACAGGCCATGCAAACCATGGCTCTCAGCTACGACAAAACCGGCGAATACCACTACAACCTAATTTCCGCATATATTAAGTCCATTCGTGGCAGCCACGTAGACGCAGCTCTTTTCTACCTTTTTCGTATGCTCGAAGCCGGTGAAGACCCAAAATTTATCGCCCGCCGCCTCGTAATACTTGCTTCCGAAGACATCGGCATGGCGGCACCAGCGGCGCTCAATTTAGCAGTTAGCTGCTTTCAGGCTATCGAACGAGTTGGTTTACCAGAAGGTGAATATACATTAGCTCACACCACAATTGCCCTGGCCAAATCACCTAAAAGTCGCTCCGTAGCCGACGCCATGAGTCGGGCTAAACAGTCTGTAAAAAATAATCCAACCGCGCAAGTACCACTCGGACTACGCAACGCCCCAACCAAACTCATGAAAGAATTAGGCTACGGCAAAAACTATAAATGGAAAGCCGACTTCCAGGCACCAGAAGGCTTTTTACCAGAAGAGTTGCAAAACGAACGCTTCTTTTTTGATGATTAAGCTTATGCTTGGGTTTCCATCTACAAGCTGCTAGGCTAGATAAGTACTCGAGACAAGGGAGTTGCCCAAACCAGCAGTTTGGGCTTTTTTATTTTTCGCCGCGTAAATAACTTTGGCGCGTAGCTTCAGGCAATCGCTCAATCGCGTAACGCAACATTGTTCTAGGCATCGCTTTGTACCGACCATTTTCCCGTAACCACATCTCCAACTCCGCCTCACTCACCCGCTTACCAGCTTCTCGCAACATCCAGCCAACCGCCTTGTGCATGAGATCATGCGTGTCCGCAATAAGCAGCTCGGCGATTTCATACGTTGGCTCCGAATTTCCCGCTCGCGTAAAGGCGAAAGTTGCCAACATAGCAATGCGCTTTTCCCACAAATTTTTTGACCGCGCGAGCTTTTTTAATACTTCCCAATCACCCCGCTGCACTAACCAGCCGCCAACAATATATGGCGCCGAAGTATCGACTAAGTCCCAAGTATTTATTCGTTTTGCATTGCGTAAATAAAATGTATAAATTTTTTGCCTGTCTTCCGCATTACTCCGAGTAAACTGCTGCACTAAAACTAAGCAGCCCGCCAAACGTGCCTCGTGCCACTCGCTTTCGAGTAGCTTTTGCACCTCCGTGAGCGACATGCTTTGCACCGCTCGAACATGCTTGCGAGTTGCAGGCACCGTCACCCCAAAAAACTTATCTCCCTCACCATACTCACCAGGGCCAGTTTTGAAAAACCGCGTGGAATGCTGGGCGCGCACAGGATCACCTTCACGAGAAAGCGCTTCGATCAATTGTTGTGCTGTTTCCATGTTTTAATTCTATCAGCCAGTTAATAAAAATACCTCAGGAACCAAAATTCCTGAGGCTGCGGCACTAGGCCGATGCAAGGTTGCGCATGCGCGCCCGAGCCTGCGCTACGAGGTCGAAGATGCCAACACCGCGTTCGGCGGCAACTTCGCGAATCAACGCGCAGTTGTGATCGCTCAGCAACTCGCCGTACTGACCGAGCTGCATGTATACTTCGCCACCGAAGTCATCACGCAGCAAGTACAGGTCCGACTGCGGCCCGTTGGTCATCGGCCTCAACTCAGCACTCAAGAGTGTGTCGGGACCGAAGACAGCGTGATTGCCGAAATCATCGATCACTTCGAGGCAACTATCTGCCGGTTGATGCGCCAAGTGGAAAATCTCCGGGCAACAGCCCTCTTCGTGACAGAGCGTCATCAGATGACGACGAGATGCGGAATCAGCTTGAGACATGTTCAGCTCCGATCCTGAGAAGAAGCACCGGGATGGGGCTGTGAAATGGAGATACGATCGATCTCCTTGCAGATGCGAAGCATCCCCGCCTCGAACTGGCGAACACCCTCTTCATCGAGGCGCACTGCCTGACCAGCACACAGCAAGGATACATAGCGCCGGTCGCCGATAGTACCGCCGAACACACAGAGGTTCAAGCTGCCGCCGAAATTGCGCTGACAGTACCCATCTTCTTGGTTGAAGTTGGCACGCACCGCCTTACGCAGACATTCGACCTCCACGTAGTCCAGGTGTGCGGTCGCATCACCTACCCGAAGCATCAGCTTGAAATCATGTACGCGGCTCAGCCTACTGAGCGAGACATGCAGCTCCCTGCCGTTCGTTCCACGCACCGTCATACCTTCCGGTAGCTTCGGTGGCAACACGCTCGTCGTATCTGCAACTTGGCCAGTATGGCTCATTTGCTAGACTCACTTTCTTTCAAAGCGGATAAGGTACAGAGAACTTGAATTCTAGCAAAAATATGTCAAAACTTCAAGATCAAATACCGATGTCGGCAAGTCTATATAAACGTTTTGCTTCGTCCGTGCCCGATGACTTCACCTTGGCATGTTTGCCACGCCCCATAAACAACAAGATGAGCTCTCCTGCGCGTCCAGAAATCTCGAGTTCAGGCGAAACCTCAGAACACTTGCCCACGCTTTTCTCGTGCGTCTCACCAGAACTTTCATCATGGATTACCAGCCTGAAGCCGTCACTCACCCGCCGGAATGCAAAGCGCGCCAGCTGCGGTACAAATTCCGACAATGCAGCTTCCAACTCAACTGAAATCACCCTCGAACGCCCCAGTTTGCCGCGCAGCAAATCCTCGTTATGTACATAAAACTCAATCACATTAAACGGCAAACGCTTCACCCAGACTGGTGGTTTTTCGAGTTGTGCGATCATTTTCTCATGCCCGATCCGTTTCGTTTT
>CAZYFT010000039.1:0-3353 GCA_964646575.1 uncultured Candidatus Saccharibacteria bacterium
ATGGCTGGGGCGGAGGGATTCGAACCCCCGAATGCCGGTACCAAAAACCGGTGCCTTACCACTTGGCGACGCCCCAATATTTTCCTTACAAGAACGACATATATTGTACAACAAATCTGTTGCCTTCTCAACAGATAGAAAAAGCCTCGGAGATATTTCACTCCGAGGCTTGCGTGTCACTCCGACACGTCTTGCGCCTCAAGCACCGACTTCTTGTTGAGCCAGAGGATGAGGCCAATGCCACCAATGGTAGCAGCCGTTGAACCGTAGGCCCACACATCGGTGTTGAGACGTGTAGCAGCCACCATCAGGGTAGTGACAGCGGCCAAGATCAGCCAGACGTGACGCATCTTGAGAACGCGACGCGTCAGCTTCCAGCTACCGGCCATGAGCGGCTTGAACGCTGCGGCAACCTCGCCGGGCGCGCCCTTGCCAGACTTGTAGCACTTGATGCCAAACCACAACCCAAAGGCAATGAGCATACCGGTCATCACCAGCTTGATGGTTGCAACCCGATCTGGGTACGCAATCCAAGCCAGAATTGCATCTGCCGCGGCGGCCAAGTTGTGGCCAAACATCTCAAACTGCCAACCCGTACCGAACTTGTCGGCCAGAAGAGCAGCCGAGAGGCTTGCAGCAGCCAGCGTTGCGAGCACCAGCATGCCGCCGGGGCGCCGCCACTTACCATTTTGAAACAGGTAGGCAACGCCAACGGCTGCGATCAGCGCCACGATGAGCAGGCTGACTTCGCCACCGAAGTGCATGGGCTGGTAGTTGAACTGGAATTCCTTCATGTTGTTTCCTCCGTTTGAGAGTGCTGTATCGATGAAGTTTGCAAAGTCATACCCCGCGGTTTGCGGAGCTACTGCCGCTGGTGGCTCCGTAACTGGCTGCGGTGCCACCGTAGCTGTAGAAGAACACTGGCGGACCAGTTCCTCGTAGATCGGGAATGCACCCGGACGAGGATCAAGCCGACGCGGTCCCCCGCCACCGTCTTGCGTCATCATGGTGAGCTCACGTACGCCAGGAATATTCATAACATACGGTGAGCCATCCCATGGTCCTTCTCCAGGACGAGCCTGCGATGCGTAGAGCTTGTTGCGACCGTTGTAGCCGTAATAGACCTGCTTCACAAGCGTCGGATCGGGATTGGGCGTGAGCTGCTCGCTGGTTTTACCCTTGAGCACCTGCACCGCTAGCCCGCCTTGGTGAACGAAGTCCTCGTCACTTACGGGAGCACCGTTAGTGGAAGGAAAGCTTGCTCCCCCGATCATTACGAGCGAGTACAGCTGGAAGATGCCTTGCCCGTTCTTTGGGTTATCTCGCCCAAAATGCTCCCGGTAATGAATGGGCGCAATCAGCATTGGGCTGACACCTTCAGCAGAAGCAATCTGAGTGTAGAGCGGCCAAAAGGCGCGAAAGCCTTCTGCCATCTCTGGAGAGATGACTCCACCTGGCTGCACATCACAGTGCGCACCAGGCAGCTCAGTTGCTTGCACTCTTGGATTTGAGACCAAGAAGGCGCAAAGAGCGACACAGCTGAAGACAGCCAGTCGGAGAGTTTTGAAGGTAGAGCTCACCCAGATCACCTCCTTGTTGGATAGATTCTGGATTTGGGTAAACCGTACTACGTTACACTATTTATATATATTTGTCAATACTTTTTGCGTAAAACGATTATTCTCTGACGGCTACAAAGAAAAACTATCGAGTACGCGAATACGCGACCGGCGAAATAAGAGTCAGAAATAATCCTGGATATTTCTAGTTCATTGAGTAACGATCCTGAAGGACTAAGGGGTTGGCGATGATGGTTCAGGAGTAATGGGTGGCGATGTGGATGTAGGCGGGTCGCTTGATGGTGTCGTGCTTGTAGATGGGCTTGGTTTTTCAGACTTAGGTGATGGCGTCATCCCAAAGAAAAGTTTTCTTAGTTGATCTGCTTGAGCTTGGTTCGGCGGTGCAGATGGAGTATTAGCCTTAGCTGACGACGAAGTGGTATTCGACGATTTAGCGTCTACCTTGCCGTGTTGCCACATACCAGGACCGTCCTGTGTTGTTGCCTCTATAACTATACGACCATCAGCGGAGCCACCCAGAGAACAGCTGTATAAGGTTAATTTTGAGGTCTCGCTGGGTGCTTCAATTTCTGTGGCATTCGGTTTCACATTATATTTCTTCGTCACGGTGTAGGTATACCACTTATATTGATAGAAGATTCGCATTGTATCACCTACTTCAAGTTTCTCCAGATTGTAAAACGGCGAACGCTTCTTTGTCTCAGCTGGAGTGGTACCAATACTAAATCGATGAGCCGAAAGTATGAAGTTGCCTCCATCTTCGGGGTCACCACGATCCGGGTAACGATGCCATGCACCTTTATCTAATTCCTCAGCACCACCAGTAAAAAACGGAACTTCCAGATTAATCTTCTCAATCTGGATACGATCACGATTATCAGTCGCATCATCCGCAGTATTGAGATCAATCTCGGATGGACCAGCTAAGATCGGGAGCTTAGGAGTAAGTAATAAGTATGCAAGGTAGAGGCCGACAACGACCAAGCAAATCGAAGTCGCTACCAGAAATCCGTTCTTGAGCTTAGCTGCTTTAACTACTTGATTTTTCTGCAAAGACGCACCGAAATACTCCTGTCGCTTACCACCTTTTCGTTTTACGAACGAATAAAGCTGAGGTTTTCTTGCATTCATAAGCATTTATTATAACTGATTATTCATAACGAGTGCTGAGAGCAAAGGGCAGTTTGGCCTCTATTTCTCACAGCACCTTGCAGATAAACAAGATAGCCCAATCGATATGAGGATATGGTATGAAGATAGGCCTGGATTATGATACAGTCACTCTATGACTGCAGCTTCACCAAAAACTGTTCTGCTTGTGCCATTTAGTTCGAATGATCAATCACGCATTCTCATCTGGCAACATGTCAAAAATTGGCTCCATCAAACCCTCGATTACCCACTCACTATAGGAGAGCATTTTCCCAAAACAGCAGACACCTACAATCTCAGTCTAGCTCGCAACATTGCCTCACAAAAAGCTGGTGACTGGGAGGTTGCCGTGATACACGATGCAGACACTGTGATTAATCCGCAGCAAATTATAGCTGGAGTCGAGGCCGCCTATGAGACTGGTGCCGTTACCTATCCCTACGATGAGCGTTGGGAACTAGATTTTACTGGGACCAAAATGCTACTCGCCGACGAAACCAGCAACTGGCAACAGCACTTAACCAAATATACCCGTAATCAACCGCTAGGCGGCTGCATCATAGTTAGACGAGACCTCATGGAACTCGTACGCGGCTTTGACACTGGTTTTGTGGGATGGGG
>CAZYFT010000040.1:0-3268 GCA_964646575.1 uncultured Candidatus Saccharibacteria bacterium
GCCCTCCATATAAAGATCCTCGTATCGTGCGGGGGTTTTTATTTACGCGCCAATTTTATCGCGGCGGCGCTTGCCCTTGGTGCGCTCAACAATAAAGTCGATCATCACGCCCGCAATGTCTCTGCCGGTCTGGGCTTCAATACCTTCGAGGCTTGGTGAGCTATTTACTTCCAGTACCAAAGGACCACGCTTAGAACGGATAAGGTCTACACCGGCAATTGACATACCAAGCGTTGATGCAGCCTTAAGTGCCACATTTTGCTCTTTCTTGGATAGTTCCACAGGGGCCGACTCACCGCCACGGTGCAGGTTAGAACGGAACTCGCCTTCCTGACCCTTGCGCATCATCGCACCAACAATTTTGTCACCAACCACAATTACGCGAATATCTGCGCCATCGGCTTCTTCAATAAATTCTTGTAAAATAAAATTAGCATTAATGGAGTTAAAGGCTTCGATTACTGACTTAGCAGCCTTTTTGGTTTCCGCGAGCACCACTCCTTTGCCTTGCGTGCTCTCCAAAAGCTTCACAACTACTGGCGCACCACCTACTAATTCTAAAAGCTCTGCCGCATCCGATGTTTGTGATGCAAACACCGTTTTAGGAATCCCGACACCAGCACGTGCCAAGAGCTGCATCGAGCGCAACTTATCGCGTGAGCGCACGAGGGCCAGCGAGCTGGTTGCAGTATAGGCTCGCATCATTTCAAACTGTCGCAAAACGGCCGCGCCATAGTTAGTGTAGCGAGCAGCAATACGCGGGATAACTGCTTCTACTTCATCCACCGAGCGATTCTCCCAGTGTACGGAAGGATTGCGACTTTCGATCGCCATATAGGCCTTTGTGTAATCCACCACCACCGGTGTATGGCCTTTCTTTTTTGCGGCCTCAACAAGGCGTTTGGTCGAATAATTATTTCGGCCAGCTGATAGAATTGCGATTTTCATGATTTGGTAATCTCCCCTCGGGATAATTCAACATTAACTAAGAAATTGCCGCGAAGCAGTTTCCGCCCCAACAGCATTGGAACTTTCTGGCTTTGGCGATTGGTCAGAGTAAACTGCGTCTGATAGTCTCTACCCTGAATACGTACCATTGTACGTACCTTGTAGCGTTTCTGCCATACACCATTACTGCTCTTCACCTCCACTGTTTCGTAATTCCGACTCACGCAGTCAATATATTCTTCGGAATGATTACGGCCATCAATAAAATGTGGAACGCGAAAATGCAACTCTTCACCACCCTTCACGCGCACCGTGCGGATATCTTCGGCGTGTAAGGCACCACTATAAGCTCCTGTATCAGTTTTTGCAGCAACATCTATAATGCCAAACTCAGGCAATCCCACAACTTCGATGCGACCAATCGTCTTTTTTGGCAACTTTGAAGAGCTCGGCTTGCGATATCGCCGCTGAACCGTCCGGCGCAAATATTCCACAAAACCCGGAATATTGTGATCAATAAATGCACCAGTTACAATTTGCGAGCCTTGATTAACTTCAAGCACAGCTGCACGACCAGAGCCTTTGTCGACAATTACATCAACTCCAGAAACCGAAAGCTCCATAGCTTCGGCGGCACGAACAGCCAAGTTGAGAATCTTCTCGGGAGCTTTTTTCTTTTCTATAAGTTGCGCCTGGCCACCGGCAGATGTGTTATTAAGATGAGACTCACCAGAACCTGTGCGAAAAATAATCATGCCCGTTTCGCCGCCGTACACTTGCACGCGCCAGTCACCATCGTTTGGAGCGAAATCCTGAATTATCCAGTCAATGTGTGTACCCTCTACCAACGGTTTAGCCTGGCGGCGGGTTTTTGCAAGATAATTGTCTTTACCCTTTTGCCCAATTGTAGATTTAATCACGGCAGGATATGTAACAATTCCCGAAGCAAGCACTTCTTGGATGTGCTTGTGCGATGTATAAATGGTGCGCAATGTCGGCACACGCGATGCCCACAACTTCATTGTGGTAACCAGCTTGTTGGCAGCACCCTTTTGTTCCGCTGCCGCATCTATAAATGGCACACCTTTAGCACGCAAATAAATCGCAAGCGCTGCGGCAACATCTGGCATACCTTCCCAGCCTTTAAAATATACAAAGTCATAATCCGCTGGATCTTTTTTACTTGTCCAGTCGTATACCTGCGCCTTACGTTTATCCACTACAAACACCAAGTCTTCCAGCGCCATTACTTCGCCATCTGCAAAGCTAAAGTCCGCATATTTTTTTAAGCGACGTACAAAACCAGCACCTCGCGTTGAGCCCGGCGCAGCAGCTTTCTGAAAAATAAAGAGTACACGCGGCTGTGAGAGCGCTGGCTTAGTCATGTTTTTGCACTCCGGCTTTCTCGCTCATAAACTCAAGCATGGCTCGCATTTTGCGCTCTGGCTCAGCACCTAGTTGAATGGCTGGCGCCTCATTCACCTCGAGTACCACATGCTCACCAGTGTCTTTATTAATGAGTAAATCGAGTCC
The DNA here is from genome assembly GCA_964646575.1 of uncultured Candidatus Saccharibacteria bacterium. Lineage (GTDB taxonomy): Bacteria > Patescibacteriota > Saccharimonadia > CAILAD01. Next base: position 2,482 of record CAZYFT010000040.1, read on the forward strand.
ACAAAACTGCTCTCGCCCAACTAGCTCAGCGGCCCGAATACTGTCATTTTTTTGGGTTTCAGTTAGTATATTTGCATCATAAAAATCGGCATTTGCATCTTGCGAGGTGTTATTGAGATGAGTAGTTTCATCCTGGCGAGCACGCTTAATGACAAGCTTAATTTCGCCACCGAGTATAAGCACTCGATAATCAAACTCATTTGGAATAAACGGTTGCGCAATGAACGTATCGTCCTTATGTCCATCAAGAATGTTGACCAGCTCAACATACGAGTGAATCAAAAAATTATTATTGCCACCGAAAGCCTGGATGCTTTTTAACACAAACGGAAACGCAATCGGAGCATTCTTTTTAAAGAGTTTTTTAAACTGACGCGCGGAAGTCGTCATGCCATCAGGCAATGGAAGATTTTGATCAGCTAGTAACGCCTGCTGACCAAGCTTAGATAATGGCGTAAAATGACTAACTTCTGGTGTAAAATACTCGATGCCGTGACGCTCGAGATACTTAGCGGCCGCCAGTGATTGCTGCTGAGCCTTATGGAACAACTCAAAATACACCAGGTCAAATTCACGCAGATCCATGCCGGTCATCGATTCTACGATGCGCATGCTGCCATCCTCGAAATAAATCTGTAAATCCTTGAGAGAACCTTGATAAAATTCCATACCAAAATCTCCCGCGCGTTCCGCCATAGGGTCGAACAGGAGCTTATAGTAGTCGGTTTTATGCTTCCGAAAACTAAAAAATACGAGAACTTTTTTCTTAGCTTGGCTCTTCATCATC
>CAZYFT010000041.1:0-3242 GCA_964646575.1 uncultured Candidatus Saccharibacteria bacterium
GAAATTTGCGGCGCTGCACTGGGGATTGGTGGCGGTGATTGAATTGGCATAGGTGCTGACGGCATTGGTGCTGGTGCGGGGTAGAGAGGGCGGTCGAAGTGAATGGCGCTGGCGGCTTGGCTGGTTGGTGCTGGTGGGGTCTGAGTTGGTGCAGCAGGTATTGGTTGAGGTGCTACTGGATAAACACGAGGCTGACTTATAGGCGGGTTGGCTTGTGGTGCGATTGGGGTAAGGCCAGGGTTTATGGCTATCGGATTTTGGGTTGGCATTTGCGTTGGTGGCTTAACGTCGGCAGCAATCTCTATAAGACGATTGTATTTAGCAACGCGCTCGCCGCGTACTGGGGCACCAGCTTTAAGCCCAAATGCACCCACTCCGTAAGCGATGTCCGCAAGATAGGTGTCATTCGTTTCGCCTGATCGATGGGCCAGAATAACTTTTACGCCAGATTGCAAGGCAGCTCGAATGGCATCAAGCATTTCAGTAATCGTGCCAGTTTGGTCGGGTTTAATCACAACTCCGCCAATGAGTCGTTGCTGACCTAGTTCGGCGATACGGCCGGCCGCAGTGGCGGTGGTGGCATCGCCAACGGCCATAAATTTGCGACTTGGTTGAGTGAGAAGATACTTAAGGCCTTCCAGGTCATTTTCGGCAAACGGATCCTCGATCGAGAGAAGTGGGAAGCGCTGATCCCACTGCATGTACGTGGCGCCGAGCTGATCCATGGATACTGCCTGCCCACCTAGTTTGTATTGGCCATTTTGAAAGAGGTTGTAGGCGGCCATATCGAGTGCAATTTGATAGGCCTGATTGTAGCGACGAGAGAGTTGCTCAAAAGCCTCAAGTACTGTTTCTGTGGCAATGCCGATTGGAGCCATCGAACCTTCTTCGGCAACTAGATCGACACTTGGTCCGTAGAGTGAGCGGAATATTTGTTTGGCGGTGTGATGGGCGCTGTAGATCAACTCTAGGGCAGAGGCTGGATCAGTGGTTTTTGGTACGATCATAAATTCTTGCACATCCAGACCGGGGGCATGTGCACCGCCAGAAACTAGGTTGGCGTAAATGCGTGGCATCTCAGGCTTGGTGCCAAGAATGTCAGCCGTGGCTTTCCAGACCTCTTTCTCTTGCTCGTAACAAGAAAGTAGGAAATAGGCACCACTCATGGCGGTAAGCGTGTTGCTGCCAAGGTTGGATTTGTCAGCTGTGCCGTCGAGGGCATTTAAGAGCGCATCGAAGTCGGCTTGATGGGCGAGTGGATAGCCAATAAACTTTGGCGCAATAATGTTTTGGATGGCTTCGATATTGCCAGTAACAGTGTTGCCGTTGTAGCCACCACCTGCATTGTCGCGACGTTCTTTTGCTTCGCGTGTGCCAACTGATAGACTACTGGGCGCATCAAACCGCGCATGATTTCCGCTAGCGGACTCCATACGAACGCGGATTGTCGGCTCCCCCCTCGAGTCGAGCACCTGATAGGCTTTGATCGAGGCAATCTGCATCTTAGCTAAAATTATATCATAAGAGGTTTATGTGTGGGCTGTAGTCGGCACCAAGGAATTGCCCCGGCCTTTTTCAAGTGCGCGGGGCAGAGTAAAAGTTATGTGAGACGTATCGCCACCACTGTAGCTGGGAGGCTGGCGATATCGATTCGATCCGGATCACACGCGAGCTTGATTGGCTTTGTGCAGCCCTGTCGGCTACAGCCAGAGTTCAAGCAGCTGTTTATGACGGCCTCCATATGTTGCCTTGCTGGCATCTGTGGCTTTGGTCGCTTACGGTGCAGCTCCATGTGGTCGTCCACCGGCATGATCACCCGCTGACAGGGCATCTCGCGGAATTGCTTGGCGATTGGGTCATCAAGGAACGCACTTCTTGGGTGGTGGACATGATGGATGTTGAGGTCGAGCCCCAAGAGCCGCATGAGCTTTCGGCGGGTCGCCTTTACACTAAGAGTGGCACGACAGCGTCGCTTGTGCTGGGACAAGGTACGCCTCCTGGTGTATTAGGGGGTATTACCTTTATGCTATTCGAAGTTATGGGTTCGGGCAAGTATAATAAAGCTTATGTCGGATAAAAAGCCACTTTTGCAGTTCCCTAAAAACTTTCTTTGGGGGGCTGCCACCAGCTCGCATCAGGTTGAGGGGCACCAAAATAACAATTGGACGGAATGGGAAAGAGATCATGCCGATGCACTGGCGCGTGGCTCTAAAAAAGCTTTCGATACTCCAGCCGTACACTGGTATCGTATAAAAGAAGAGGCGATGTCTCCAGAGAATTACATTTCTGGTCGTGGCGTCGATCATCTGCATCGCTACGAAGAAGACTTCGATATTGCTCGTTCGCTCAACCATAATGCCCATCGTTTTTCCTTGGAGTGGAGTCGGATTGAGCCGGAACGAGGTGTCTTCGACCAGAAAGCCATAGAGCACTACCGGAACGTTTTGACGGCCCTGCATAGGCGAGGTATTGAACCATTGGTAACCCTCTGGCATTTTACGCTACCCAAATGGGTTGAGCAGCGAGGTGGTTTTACGAATCCAGCCACCATAGCAGATTTCGAGCGTTACGCTGGCAGGATGGCGCAAGAGTTTGGTCACGATGTGAAATATTGGTGCACCATGAACGAACCAGAAGTGTTTGCGAGCTTTTCCTATTGGCTCGGATTTTGGCCACCGCAGCAGAAAAACATGGGCGCTGCTTTTGCTGCTTACACGTCTTTAATGCCCCGAGCACACATTAAGGCTTATAAGGCCATAAAAAAGCATGCTCCGAACGCACAAGTTGGTATTTCTAAAAATATGATGTGGTACTCGGCGGATGGGCGCTTGCTCACGCCGCTCTTTGCGAAGTTGCAAAATTGGTTTGGCAACTATTATTTTTTGGACCAAATCAAACATCATCAGGATTATATCGGTCTCAACTATTACTTTAAGTTTGTCTTGCGTGGGTTGCGCTGGCAGATTTCTGAGCAGAACCCTTCCGACATGGGCTGGGGCTTGCACCCGGAGGGACTACAAGCTCTGCTTAAAATGATTGGCAAGCGTTACCCTACGAAGCCAGTAATTATTACTGAGTGTGGGCTGGCTGACGGGCAAGATGAAAGCCGGGCCTGGTACGTTAAGGAATTGTTACGCAACGTGCATGAAGCGATGCAGGCTGGCGTCAATGTGCAGGGCTTTATGTATTGGGCGCTGCTGGATAACTTTGAATGGGACAAAGGTTTTTGGCCAAAGTTTGGG
>CAZYFT010000042.1:0-3163 GCA_964646575.1 uncultured Candidatus Saccharibacteria bacterium
ACACAAGACTTATAGCACCGTGCACCGCGTTTTCAAACAGATGATACGTCACAGCCACCAAAATACCGACAATCGCAACGCCAAGAATGAGTCCAATTTTCTTCACAAATCTACCCTTCAATTATTAGCAGTATACCACTATGGATACTGCTAGATGCAGCGAACTAATTGCATTTGATGCATGAAACTAATCCCATATATACAAAAAGCCATGGTAAACAACTCTTTGAGTTACTTACCATGGCTGGGATGATAGGACAGCGGCGTTCCGCCTTCTCCGCTACAACCATGCTCGAAGCTAACGCTCCTGCGCGTGGTCTTGCTCCGCCGAACCTCTCGCTAACGCGAGTACGGTTCTCGTCTTGATTCTAAGCCATAAAAAATAACCCCCTGGGTTACTTTTTATGGCTGGGATGATAGGACTCGAACCTATGATCTCCTGTGCCAGAAACAGGCGCCTTACCAACTTGGCCACATCCCATAAATTTTTGCTTTCAAAGTACCGCCGAATTATAGCCTATTCTCGAGTAAATTTCTAGCCCCAATAAGAAAATGAATGGCCCTGCACACATGTTGTGCAGGGCCATTGGCCGGTGACGGATGTGAGTTCCCACTCGTCCGAATATGTTACGCCACCAGCTCCAAATACCCCCCTTCTAGCCGGTCGAGCTCATGCTCGATGTACGTACGGAACGCCGAGTGCCAAATCACACCAAGGTGATCAGCAACTCCATCAACGAGTTCGATGCCGTGTGAACGCGTCAGTCCCGCTCGAATCAGCAGACCATGCATCCAAGCCGGCGCCATCACAACGTTGTGGGCTCCCGCTACCGTAGATGCAAACCAGGGTACCACCAGCTCGTCAAGCACGGAGAACAGCGAATGCACATTCTCGGCCGTGTAGGTCTGGTCTTCGCGCAGTTCGTGCAAGAAACGCGAATGTGCAGCCATGGTGCGAATGGCCGGCAACCACACGATTCGACCGAGGTTCGCCAAGCGCGTGCCATGGAACGGCGCACCGAAACAGAACACCGCTCGCACTCGTTCTGGGTAGTAACGAGCCAAGTGCAGAGCAATGAGCGAGCCTTGGCTGTGCCCCACCAAGATGAAGTGCTGGGTCGCACCCAAAGCAAACACCTTGCGGGCCAGCTCATCGGAGGCTTCATCAATGCGCCCCAAGCCGAACTTGGGGATGGCTAGGACGACCACCTTGTACCCGCGAGCTTCGAACAGGCGGGCCAGCTTCGTGTAAGCGAGTGCGGCCAGCTGCGGGCAGAACGTCCCCATAAAGATTACGACCGTGGTGTCGGCACAGGGCCGAGGTTGCGCACGCATAACTCACCCCCTTTGGTTTTGAAAGGAACGAGCATTTTGCTTTTTTAGAGAAGTTGTGCGAAACGCTTAGGCTTAAATATGCGCCGACACGAGCAAAAAGTAAATAAAAAACCGCCGCTGGGTCTATCCCAACGGCAGCCCGATTAGCGGACCTTGAGCTCTTCTGCCTCATATTCGATACCCAAAGGCTCGATGATGACGCGCCGCGGCCCCGCCTTGACGTGTCCGAGCAACATGGCGGCCATACCACATTCCCGCGCCACCTCCAGTGTCGAGTTGATCGCCTCGGGACGCACGATCACGACAAAGCCGATGCCCATGTTGTAGGTGGCATACATCTCGCGCATGTCGATCTCACCGTGCAAAGCGATGTGCCTGAATGTCGGCTGCGGGTCAGGAATCTGCTGGATGACGTAGGTAAAGTCCGAACCAGCGTAGCGCATGATCTTGCGCCAACCGTGCCCCGTGACGTTTACCCCGTAGCTCCAGCGCAGGCCAATCTTCTGGCATGCCCGCAGGAATGGCACATAGTTCACCGTCGGTTCCATCAATGCGACTCCGAACTGCTGTGAGGTTCCTGGCATCTTCATCTGGAACCCAGTGGCGTTCGCAATTTCTCGCGCCTTGGTGAGGCCGTTTGCATGAATACCGCTTGAGGCCAAGCCAATGATCACGTCATCCGGCTGGATGTTGGCTGGGTTCACCAGCATATCGCGATCATGCAAGAAGCCGACGACAGAGCCCGAGATCTCAACTGTGCCTGGCTCGACAATTTCGCGAAGCGTAGGTGTCTCGCCGAATCCCCAGACAACTCCTGAGTCGAAACACCCCTGTTGCCACCCCTTGACCAGCCAATCGACAGCAGCTTCATCTTCAAACCACGCCGAATCTCCGACGGCCAAATGCATGCCAATGACCATCGGCGGAATGCCGAGGGTAATAAGATCGTTCACAATCATGGCGATGGTGTCGCGTGCGATGTAGCTGTAACCGGTGCGCGAAAAATTAACACCCGATGCCATGCGAACCAGCTCTATGAGCTGCTCGATTACCCGATTCTTGGTACCGAGACCTTCGATGACGTGGCCGGAATAGAAACCGCCATGATCCAAGACGTAGCAGCTCTCGCCACGAGTCCAGGTGAGCTCCTGCACACCTGAACCTTCGAGTACGCGCGTCGTTTCCAGACCGGCTCTGGTGGCCTGGCGCTTGAATGCATCAAGCTGATCGTAGCCAATCAGCTCGTCCTGACTCTGGCCAGAAGTATCGTTTGCCATTTGAGGTATTTCTTCCTACTTGGGGTTAGAACGCGGGTTAGTGTACCGTAAGGACAATCAATTCTCAAGCATGAGGATTTAGCTCACAACAGAGCCGTCGGGAAATAGTTTTCCGGCTTTGTAGAGCTTGGCCGATTCTGCAACCAGTTCAGCTGCAACTTCAAGATTTAAATCCTCGAGTTTTTTAAAGCGAATGCAGCTTTTACCAACACTTACTTTACCGAGTCGATCTTTGTGAACTTCCGCGAGATATCCCTGTGGAGTCGCGCAACAAACATACAGCGATACATAATTTTTCTGACTCGCGAGACCAATAATCATCCAGTCACCTTCACGCCCGCTGGCATATTTATAATGATAGGTTCCAAAACCAATCATGCCGCTCATAATATGTGGCTCAAGTTCTGGCGCGGCTTTACGCACTATGTCGTAGACCGTCTGAATAATTTCGCGACGATCATCTGGTAGCGACTCGATATATTGCTTGGGTGTAGTGATTGAGCTTGCTGCCTTCATAGCTAGAGTATGTCATAGTTTGCTTGACACCTAAA
>CAZYFT010000043.1:0-2721 GCA_964646575.1 uncultured Candidatus Saccharibacteria bacterium
TAGGTTTTTTGATGCAGCAGGACATTGCAGCGCTAACCGTGCATTTGCGTACGGTGAAGGAAATGAGCAAGGTAGACGCGCACTGGGAGCTGGCATCGGAAGTTGTTGCCGTGCGGGACGAGCTCGCTCCAGGCTTGGTGCTGATGGGGAACGGAGATGTTGAGAATCGCCACGAGGCCGAGCAGCATATTTCGGAAAGTGGTTTGGATGGAGTTATGATTGGTCGCGGGATTTTTCATAATCCGTGGGCTTTTGAGCGCGAAATTACAGAACACACTGTCGAGGAGCGGCTGGCCGCACTCACTCGCCATCTGGATATTTTTGAAGCGACTTGGCAGGACGGCGAAAAGCGATTTGATCCTCTAAAGCGTTTCTTTAAGATTTATGTACAAGGTTTTGATGGGGCAGCTCAGTTGCGTGCTAAGTTGATGGATTGCAAGGCGATTGCCGAAGTCCGCACATTGCTCAAAACTTATAGAGAGCAGTAAAACTTCATACTCGGTTTCGCTATCTGGTACAATGCAACTAGACGAGGAAACTATGAGAGTATCACAATTATTTACCAAAACCAGTAAGAACGTACCGGCTGACGAAACTGCAAAAAATGCGCAGTTGCTTATTCAGGCGGGCTACATACATAAAGAGATGGCGGGTGTGTATACGTATATGCCGTTGGGTCTGCGGGTTTTGGAAAATATCAAACGAGTTGTGCGTGAAGAAATGAACGCTGTGGGCGGCCAAGAGGTGCAGATGACAGTATTGCAGCCAAGAGAGCTTTTTGAGAAAACAGATCGCTGGGATGATGCAAAAGTTGATAATTGGTTCAAGACGAAACTTGTGAGTGGTACGGAGCTTGGTATGGGGCTTACTCACGAAGAGCCAATTGTAGATATGCTGTCAGGCTATATGAATTCCTACAGAGACCTGCCGGTTTTGGTGTATCAAATTCAAACAAAGTTTAGGAATGAGTTACGTGCTCAGGCTGGATTACTACGTGGCAGGGAATTCATGATGAAGGACATGTACAGTTTTGCTCGAAATCAGGAAGAGCATACGGCTATCTATGAAGAAGTGGCTCAGGCATACGAGCGTGTATATCAACGATTGGGAATAGGAGATATTACCTATAGAACTTATGCTGACGGTGGAATTTTTACTCCACGTTTTAGTGATGAGTTTCAGATGCTCAGTGATATTGGCGAAGATACGGTGTATATCGATGAAGAGCGCAAACTCGGCGTTAATAAGGAAGTGATCGATGATTCTCGCTTGGCTGATACTGATATCGATAAAGATAAGCTCGTGGAACATAGAGCGATTGAGGTAGGGAATATCTTTCCTTTAGAGAGTAAATATACCGATGCTTTGGGCGTTTTTTATACGGATGCAGAGGGGCAGCAACAGAGCTTCATCGCTGGCTGTTATGGTATTGGCGTGAGTCGGTTAGTGGGGGCACTTGCGGAGCATTTTTCAGACGATAAAGGCCTAGTCTGGCCGGAAGAAGTGGCACCATTCCGTTACCAGCTTGTGGTGCTCGGTGGCGATGAGGCCAAAGCAGCAGCCGAGAAACTTTATGCAGATTTGGGTGAAGATAACGTATTGTTTGACGATCGTGTTGATATTTCTGCCGGAGCAAAGTTTGCGGATGCTGAACTCATTGGCTGCCCAATTCGATTGGTTGTTTCGGATAAGACTATTCAGAACGGCGAGTTAGAAGTTCGCAGTCGCCGTGAAGCATTTACCGAGCAGCGCATTAAGCTGGAAGACTATGGTAAGCTCGCCAAACTCGATGCCTAGCCCGCAACTTAAGCCGGGGGTCTACGAGCACTACAAGGGGAAGCGATATTTAGTATTGATGACGGCAACCCTCGAATCAACGCTGGAGCCCCACGTTGTGTATGTACCCCTGTATGAGGCTGGGGATATGGCAACGGCTTGGCTCAGACCGCTTGATGATTTTACTGCCTCGGTTGAGGTGCATGGCGTTATTCGGCCGCGGTTTCGCTTGGTGAAAGCCAGCTAATCTTGCACGGTGCAGTCCAAGAGGCGCATAATAGCGCTCAAGCTTATGAAAAATAAACTCATTTGAGGAGGGTTCATGCCAACAGTACAAATTAATCTTTGGGGAGTAATTGCGGCTACGGCATTTGGCATGGTTGTGGGTGCAATTTGGTATTCGGAGTTGCTCTTTGGTAAGCAATGGATGAAGTTAGCTGGTAAAAAGGCTTCCGATCTACAAAATAATGCAGGGTCTTCCTATTTGCTTACGGGGCTTTTATGGCTCCTCATTAGCTACGCCCTAGCGCACTTTGTGCAATATACGTTTGCTGATACTTGGCTGGAAGGCGCTATCACTGCTTTCTGGCTGTGGACAGGTTTTGTATTTGCGCCTCAGCTCATTCATTCACTATTTGATGGTAGCTCGAAAAAGCTTCTTGCTATTAACGCCGGCTATACGTTAGTAGCTCTCTTGGGGATGGGGATAATCTTGGTAGTACTACCAAACTAGCTCGCGCACGATGGCTTCACAGCACGGACTACCAACAGCAGAATTTGTGCGGTTTTTAAAGAATCGTGAGCTTTCTGAGTTTTACATGTCGGTATTTGCTAAAGGCTTGGCGCGTGGTAGTATTCTGATTTTTGTACCGATATATTTGCTGCAGCTCGGTTTTTCTTTACGGCAAGTGGCAATCCTCTATATCGCAAAATTTGTCTTATTTT
>CAZYFT010000044.1:0-2363 GCA_964646575.1 uncultured Candidatus Saccharibacteria bacterium
TTGCCTTAGCATTGGCGCGACATTTACATGGCCAGCCGGGGGTTATTTATGCTGGTCCGGCGCTACGCGCAGCCGCCTATAAATGGAAGATTGATATTAATGAAAATGCCAAGCAGTTAGCGTTTTGTAATGTGTACCCCGAGCTGAATCACAACGAATATCAGGGGTGGCTCTTTCCCGAAAAGAAGCCAGTGGCGACGGTGCAGCTCCAATCGAGCTTAGACCATGTTCGGGTGCAAAAGCGGTTTACGATCACACAGGAAATCCTAAAAGAGCATGGCTTTGAGCCAATTGTGGTGCACGCTGAAGGGCAAACCCACATCCAACAGCTGCTCTGGGCAATTTTGCTAGGTGATTACGTTTCTTCGTATATGGGAATCCTGAACGGCATTGATCCTACGCCTGTTTCGTTGGTCGAGGAGCTAAAGAAGAAGCTCGGCTGAGTATGAAAAGCCTAGGCCGCCGCAAAATTTTTATTGGGGCGCTCGTGGGGGAATTTGTAGTTGCATTTCTAGTGTATGCATGGTGCCTAACTCAAGGGGCATGCGCTGGTGAATGTGTCGCTGTTGGATATGTGGTGGCTCAAACATGCCTAGGATTAGCGCTTAAAACCTTGGCAGCACTTCTGTTGGCAACCGGGGTAGCTTTTGTCTTGACTCGCAAATGAGAAATGCACTTGAAAATTTGCTAACTTGATAGTATAATTTGCTTTCGTAATTGCACCTCGATATGCGCCGTACCTCATAGGAGGTGAATATGTGCGCTCAAGCAGTCATCGCAGTTGATGGCCCCAACGTTCTCGTAACGATGGGGAAGCTCTTTGGTCGCGAGGCCAAGCTGGATCACTTCGCTTTGAAGGCCGCCTTGCTGGAAGACGCGCGTACGCGCCTCGGTACTGACGAGTTCAAGACGAAGGCAGCAGTCTTTCTGCAGTCACATGGTCAGGATGGTCCCACCGAGGGGCGTGCCCGCTTCGAGGGAATGCTCTCGGGGTCTGGCTGGAAAGTTTTCACCAAACCTCCAGTCGACTATCCGGCCGATCTTGTGGCTGTGTCGCGTGGTCTCGATGATGCTCTCGGTACGCGTGGCTATCAGGCGGTTCGTGAGGTGAAGCGAGCTCTTCGTGAGCTCGATGCCGCCCGGGACGCCGAGTGTGATTGCATTGCTGACACAGCAGTATCAACACTTCGAGAGTCGGTCCGCACGCTTACCAAGGTGTACGCCATTCACTACGCCCTTTCCACAAGGATGGTCTTGCGCGTGGTGTTGCCGCTTTTGGTGCGACTTACTCGGTTCAAGAGGCCGCGCAGTCTGCTCGAAAGGTTGCTGATTGATGCTTGGTCGAACATCTCGCAGGCGGAGCGAGGCCAGGCTGAGTACATACAGCGGGTGCGTGAGCATTTGGCAGCAGCCTACGCCAGTCAGCTTGATTGGCCCAGTAAGGAACGTGACGTTCAGGCCGATCCACACGAGATGTCGAATGCGATGCTCATGGATCGGGCCCACCGCGCACGTCGCGCACTGGCTGCGCAGCGAGATGAGCTGCATCGAGCCGGTGATGTGGATGATCTGCTTTCTACCTGGACGCGCTCTCAGATCATGCCTGCGCTGAACGGAGCACCCAATCTGCCTGCCGTTGTGTATCTGGTGGGTAATGATTACCGAAACCACTTGCCCCTCGCGGAACGCTTGCGTCGCTACGGAGCACAGGTGGTGTTGGTGCTTCAGCCCTGTCATCTGGCGCGCACTCCTGTTGACAAGCAGTCTGAAGTGGGTCGGTATCCACTGATTCGCTTGGATACGTTTGTCGATGTCGGTTGTGCCAAAAGGGTCGCAGCCTAGTCCCGGTTTCGCTTCTCGTTAAGAGGGCGAGGCCGGTATTTTTTTCTGGAAAAACAGGTAGTTTTCAGATATAATCACACCGCGTGGAGAGGTGTCCGAGTGGCTGAAGGAGCACGCTTGGAAAGCGTGTGTGCGGGAAACCGTACCGAGGGTTCGAATCCCTCTCTCTCCGCCATACAAAAAATGCCAGAAACCAAGCCTGGCATTTTTTGTATGGTTAAAGGAAAACCTCGATTATTACTTAGGCTTGTCGTAACGCTGAAACACGACTCAGCGCAACTACTGATGCGAGGTAGATAGTTCCAGAAATACAGGCGTGCGAGAGAGAGGTGGTTTGACCGAGCACGAGAAAGGCTCCGGTTATCAGGGTGGCGACGGCACTGATATTGGCGGCGGTATGTAATTGAGAATTTTGCGAGAAGATACGCCCGGCGAAGAGCCCGATACTGGCAATTGCAATAATGATGTGGAGAAGTAGCATGTTTCTTTTTCCGTTTACTTACTTTGTAGTGTAGCAAAGC
>CAZYFT010000045.1:0-2286 GCA_964646575.1 uncultured Candidatus Saccharibacteria bacterium
AGCACCTGCCTCTTAAGCAGGGTGTCGAGGGTTCGAGTCCCTCCTGGCCCTCCAGGAAAGCTATTATTTGAAAGACGCGAGAGCGTCTTTTTGTTATGATCAAAGCATGAAAACAAGCCGCGCAAAGAACCGTACATTAAGCTGGATTATCGGTCTCGTAGCAGCTGTTGGACTTTTGGGTGCTGTGTATTTTGTTTTTCAAACAAATACCAAAACCAGTGCACCCACAATCACCTCTGAAACAAGCACAACGCAACAAGTCGAAACTCAAGAATCGACCACTCAAACACCAGCCACAGGAACAGTCATCAAAACTGGCGCGAGCGAATACGGACCAATGCTGTTCGATAGCAGAGGGCAGGCAATTTACATTTGGGAGCTCGAAGAATCATCAACGGCCGAGTGCTACGGAAGCTGCGCTAAAGCCTGGCCACCAGTACTCACCGACGGCGCACCCGTTGCATCTGGGGATGTCGATGCAAAACTGCTCGGGACCACAAAACGCACGGATGGCACCACCCAAGTAACCTATAATGGTCATCCACTCTACTTTTATGCCAACGAAAAACCTGGCGAAGTGGAGTGTCACAACATCAAAACCCATGGTGGTCTCTGGTGGGTTATCCAGCCCAATGGCACTCGAGCCCCCTAATCCGGCATGAAGCTACAGAAGTTCACCTCAGCTCAACTCGCCTACCAAGAACTCTTTATCGGTACCCTTATTTATATAGCAGTACTCGGATTATTTAATGACTACACGTCCATTGTCTCGGCAAAAAGTTTCTCCACCATCATCTACTCCTCAATCATCCTAGAGATACTTACCTATTTTGCATTCCAGCTCAAAAATGCCACTATTGCATGGCTCAAACCTCGAGAAGGTGCAATCTACAAAATCCTGATGCTCTTCTCTGTTTGGTTCAATATGTTCATCTCGAAATTCGTTTTCATCTGGGCGCTCGATTTGGTTTTTGGCGACTACATCGCGATCAACGGCTTCTTTGGCATACTGCTTGTAGTAGCAAGTGTTACAATCGTGCACAAACTCGCGTATGTTATTTTTCACAAACTCGAAAAGGGATAGCTCACATGTCATTTCAAGCGTATTTAGACAACATCGAAAAGAAAACCGGTCAAACTCCAGCCGAGATTATTGCTAGCGCAAAAGCTACTGGTTTTGATACCGAAGCAAAAGCAAGCGAAACCGCGACTTGGCTCAAAGAAGAATATGGGCTTGGGCACGGTCACGCGATGGCGCTTGTACATGTAATCAAGAATGGCACCAAACTAGAGAGCAAGCATGTTGGCTCGAGCGGAACACACCGCGATGAATCCGACGAATTGCGTTTAGACGGCATCACCAACCGCTAATATTATTGACAGATTAGCCTGAGTAGTTTATAGTTTCTTCATTCTGGGCACACGCCCTGCACCCAGACCTCTGGAGAGGAAACATGTTCAAGCGAATCCTTTACTAGCGCTGGTTTCTACCACTGACCTTCGTCGCCTTGTTGTTCATCGCAACGCTCTTCACGCGGATCACCCAACCAGACGAGTTCTGGCCCTCGTTTTTCGCTGCCGGAGGAATGTCCTTGCTGGTGGTGATCTTCATCCTACTCGGCCGCTACCGACCGGATGTGCTCGAGGCCTACTTCGCGAGCTGGACCGATCAGCCCGCGCGTCGAGGTTCCGATACTGTTGCTGCCTTGGAGCAGCTAACACTCGCTGTCGAACAATGTGACGACGGGCACACGCCCAAGCCAATTCACGATGCCGCTGAGCGAGCTAGAGCTACCCTCGACAGGCTCAAGCCGCGCAGCTGAACCTACTCCACGCCATCGCATCAGCGGTGGCTTTTTTATTTGTAGGCGCATAAGATAGAGGCTAAGAGGAAATAACTATGATTACACAAGAAATCCATGCATATAATGCGGCTCAAGTTGGCGTGAATAAAGAAATTTGCGAACGACTCGCTAAGCTTATTGAAGCAGGACTGCCAGAATCTACAAATAAACTTTTTCACGCAAACCCAGCATGGTTTCTCAACGACAATCCGATTGTTGGCTACGATGTGCGCAAAAAGAGTGTTATGCTGATGTTTTGGAGTGGGCAATCGTTCAAGACTCCGGGTTTGGAAGTAGTCGGTTCGCTCAAATTTAAGGCAGCCGGCAAACTCTACACGCAAACTGGCGAGATTGATGATGCTGCAATAAAAAACTGGCTCGCAGAATCTATTAAAATTCAGTATGACTATAAAAATATTGTTAAGAAAAAGGGTCAACTCGA
>CAZYFT010000046.1:0-2153 GCA_964646575.1 uncultured Candidatus Saccharibacteria bacterium
CTTTGACATAAGAAAAATAGGGGTCTACAATGCCTTCAAATCGTACCTTCCAAGATTGGATTGCTATGAACACCACACCTCGACTCTGTGTTGAGCTCAATGGCTGCATCGCCAACAACCTGGCATTTATGGGAATGCCCGACTTTGGACCTCCTACTGGCCGCACGCCACCCATCATTGGTGCCTTCGAAGCACTGGCATGGCTGAATGGACCATTCGCCTACGCCGGTGAAGTTCATCTCACAATCTCATGCGAGGATGCGGAGTTCCACGAGCAGGCCGTACAGTGGCTTATCGCTGAACGCTTCAGCCTCAGGACAGGCATTATGCAGGAGAACATTCATGAGTACGTCACACTCGATGAACTCGCGAAACTGGCATCTGGCCTACATCCAACAATAGCTGTAGGTGCGCATGTACAGCCACTCACCAGGTTTTTGTTGGCCCGTCAGCAACTTCTGCTGGACCCGCACGACTGCGAACAGCACGAATACCACGCCGTACGGCAGACCCGTATGGGCGTGGGGATTCAGCGCGTCACCGATTGGCATGAGATTATGCAGCTTTGCTTGCGTGAATTCGCCGACCCCTCCCTGGCCTAATGCCGGGGATTTCTATTCCCGTTCAATACTTGTAAATTTAGCGTACTGAATGCATAATACAGCGCACATTCCTGAGAAAAAAGGAAGAGTACCTTGATGCGAAGTACTTCTCGTAAGTGATGGAGGGACCATGTCAGACCAGCAGATTATTCAACGCTCGTTCAGACTCCAAATCACATCGGCGCCCAAGCCGGCTTTTTCTGATTGCTACAGACACACTCTGAGCATCAAGCTGATCGACGGCCCAGCGCTAGAAAGTTTGGACGTAGATCTTTTCCAAGGCGGAATCATCCGAAAGGTTGGCGACTTGCCACATGCCATTGTGGACCCGGTGTTCACCTTCATGGGCTACACAACACAAGCCTTCGAGGTGGCCTACATTGGCCCCGCCGAGAGTCGTAGCGAGGCAGAGAAGGCATTCATTGCCCTTTTCCTAGATGCATTCCACGCTGAAGTCCATGCCGGCTAGTATCTCACCCCTGACGCAAACGTCAGGGTCTTTTTATTTAAAGAAGCCTTTTTTCTTAGAGAGTTTTTGAAACTCTTCTAAAGCTTGCTTTTGCTTGTGGGTCAGCTTTTGGGGTATTTCAATACTCACTTCAACTAAGTGGTCGCCATGTCGATGGGTGCCTGGAATTGGCATACCTTTGCCGGAAAGTTTTAGGATTTTACCAGGCTGCGTACCTGCCGGCACCTTAATGGTTATCTCACCTTCGAGCGTTTTAATATCAATTTCTGTACCAAGCGCAGCATCTATCATATCAATAGTAATGCGTGAAACAAGGCTCGCACCGTGTCGCTCAAAACCCTTTGGCTCACGCACGTGCACATCTACATACAAGTCGCCGCGCGCACCACCCTGTCCGTACTCGCCTTTGCCAGCCATGCGGATAGACTGGCCATTATCAATCCCGGCAGGAATTTTAACCTTCACCGATTCATTCTTACGTTCGCCAGTAGTACGATCCATCACTCGTAAGTTAAGCTCACGGGTAGTGCCGTTTACGGCCTCATCAAAATCGATTGCTAATGCCACCTGAACATCGCGCGGCCGGTTACGCATACCGCCAAAAATCTCAGAAAAAATATCACCAAAGCCTCCAGCCCCAGAAAAATCAAACTGCACACCATCAAAACCGCCCCCAAATGGATTACCTCCGGCATAGGGATTACCGCCTGGTCCGCCAGGGTTTGCGGCACCGGCCGAGTGTCCAAACTGATCGTAAGCGGCGCGCTTCTGATCGTCCGACAAAACCTCGTAAGCTTCACCCGCTTCTTTAAATTTTTGCTCATCCCCACCTTCTCGGTCTGGGTGATACTTGAGAGCAGCTTTCTTAAAGGCCTTTTTTATCTCTTCTTGGCTCGCGCCCTTAGAGACACCGAGCACTTCATAGTAATCGCGTTTGCTACTCATGCTTTATCCTCAGGCTTTTTAGGCTTTCTGGTCGTTTTCCTAACTGGTTTTTCCTGCACTTTAGGCTCTGGCTTTTGTGCTGCAGGAGCTTGCACCGTTGGCAACATGCTCGCCAAACGCGATCCAGTAAATACCGA
>CAZYFT010000047.1:0-2068 GCA_964646575.1 uncultured Candidatus Saccharibacteria bacterium
GGTTTTACGGTAATCCTCGAAGCCTGGCAGAAGGCTTCGGACTTGCTGGCGATTGTGGCGGGCGAGATGCGCATGCACGGCCGCAACTACACATTGGTCACGAATCATGGTGCGCTCTTTGATATTGCGCTGGTATTGGGTGCGCTACGCATCTCTATTGAGAGGTGGCTTGAGCCAAGTCGCTTCACCGAGCAGAGTGCAGTAATTGTGAGCGCTGGCGTTCGGCCCTTGGAAGTCGTGCTTGATTTGGATGGCCTGGAAGTTGTACTGCCGGCAATCGAAGTGCTGCAGTATTTCACTCGCGTGCTGACGAGTTATCCCACTACTCTCAGTGTGAAGAACGTCAATTTCGACCCTCATCTTGTATCGGCAGCTAACGAGCTTGTGCGCCTCTCGCATGCCGAACTGCTGCAGGGAGGAGGGCAGCTGATGGCTATGGCTCCAAGCGCCTCAGAAGATCGGCTACTCTCGGACGGAAAGCACATGCAGCCGTTGAAGAATGGCACGATGGAGCTGATGCTCAATACCTGGGCACTCCCGGTAGCCATCACTCTTGATGGCGATGAGCCGCCGGCCTGTACAATCCTCGAGCCGCGTTGGCTGGATTCATACCGAGCCTGTCATGACATGATGGAGGCGATTGCGCACCAGTGCCATCGGCAGTCGCTTCTGGAACACAGATATCACCGCAAGCCAAACCTGTACGAAAAGGCTCTGGTGGCATATGCACGTCGGCATCATCGGTCTTGACCGTAGCCCACAGCTTAGGCTGTGGGTATTTTTTTATCAAAAAAAGACTCGACGTTAGCCGAGCCTTTTTTCGTGTTAGCCGAGTCGGCTAGTGTGCAAGAGTTATTTTTTCTTTGCAGTCTTGAGCTGATCTTGGTAGTGCTTAGCTTGGATACCAAGCGCAATTGCAACTGGTCCAGCGATTAAGCCGTAGATACCAAGTACCCAGGCGAAGGCGATACCACCGGTTTGTGGGTGACGCAGTACGAATACGCCAGCAAGAGCAGTAATAACTCCAACTAGAATAAGTAGAGCGCGCATTGAGCCGTGGAAGTCGAAGGCTACGATGAACTCGAAAAGGCCACGAACAACCAATACGAATCCAATTACGAGCACCAAGACGGCGAGCGTAATGCCTGGTCGCTGGGCGATGTAGGCGCCAGCTGCAACCTGTACAATGCCCAAGAGCATGGTGAGCCACCAGGTGCTATTCTTGCGAATTTGCATGATTGAAGAAATGATGTCAACGACACCAGAAATCAAAATGAAAAGCGCAAAAATTACTGCAGCAGTTACTAATGTGATACCTGGCCAAAGCAGCATTGCTACTCCAAACAGGATGGCAAAAATACCTCGGAGTACAAGAATCCACCACTGGGTGTCCTTCACTGACTCCATTTCCATTACGGTTGTGTCCATAATGAACTCCTTACTTTACATTTAATAGTCCTACAAGCAAAAGTAACCTCATTTACATCTTTGGTCAAGCATAACAAGAGATACTTTCTTGATATAAAGCCCGAATTTTGGTAGACTCGTACGGTTATATTTTGGTTATGAATACGCAAGAAAATATTTGGGAAAAACTTTCCGAGAGTCCGTTTGTTGCTTTAGCGCCGATGGATGATGTGACGGATGTAGTGTTCCGTAGGCTGGTGCATGAGTTGGCGCCGGCCGATGTGTATTTTACAGAATTTGCGAGCGTGGAGGGCTTTTGTTCAGCTGGGAGACAGGCGATTGAGCAGCGCTTACACTTGCATGAGGATGAAGGCCCGTTGGTGGCGCAAATTTGGGGGACAACGCCAGAGTATTTTCGTGAAATGGCCACAGAGCTCGCGCAGCGTGGATTTGCTGGGATTGATATTAATATGGGCTGCCCGGTGCGTGACATTATTAAAAACGGAGGTTGCTCAGCCCTCATTAACACTCCAGAGTTGGCTGCCGAAATTATTGCGGCCGCCAAAGAAGGGGCGGGCGATTTGCCGGTGAGCGTAAAGACTCGTCTCGGTTGGTCAAAGCCAGAGATTCGTGAATGGTTAGGTTTTTTGATGCAGCAGGA